>CADEGB010000118.1 GCA_902826755.1 uncultured Gemmatimonadota bacterium | reverse complement strand
AGGCCCGGTACGCCTCCGACCGTCCGGCTTCGGAAGAGGCCATCGGCGGCGGCCACGCTGCCGGCCGCGAGCGTCCAGCCGACCAGGCTTGCCACCACCCACCGCCCGGTCTTCGGGAACCGGGCCCGAAGGATGATCGATTGCCAGACTCCCGCAATCAGTCCGGCGGTGGCCACCGACACCGGCAAGGAGTACGGGAGATCGATCCGGACGAGTTTGGCCAGGTCGGTGATCAGGAAGGGGATCGCCAGGCCAACCACGCACGACCAGATCCAGCGCCTGCGGCCCGGGATGAGATCTCGAAGGACCCGACTCTGCATGATCCCGATGCCCAGACCCATCCCGGCGCCGACGAGCACCTGAGATCCGCCAATCCCGACCGCCTCGCCGGCGAGGGCCAGCAACGCGATCAGCGGAATGCCGAGGATCCACCCAGCCCAGCTGGCGCGAACCCAACGATCGAGAAGGCGGCGATCGGGTGCGGTTTCCATTGGTCTCCGTGCCTGGTGGTCGAACCCCGGAACGCCGTGCCGGACGGCGCGCGGACAACTTCGGGACGGCGCCTCAGGGTGTCAATCCGCCCCGGGTTCACGCCGAACTGGGGATCGTCCGCCTCATCGTTGTCGAGTGGACCCGGATCGGATCCCGGTCGGTGGGCCAACTACCAGTCCGACCCTCGATCTGCTATCTTCCGCTCTCTTAAATCAAGCCCCAGCAAGAGGTTGGACGATGCCAGTCGGAACCGCCACATCCCAGTTTACCGGGGTCGATTTCTACCACCTCGACTCGGTCCTCTCCGAAGAAGAACGCGCCATCCGCGACACCGTCCGCGCCTGGGTCGACGAGCACCTGATGCCGGTCATCGGCGACTGCTACATCCAGGGCAAATTCCCCAAACAGCTGATTCCCGGGATGGCGGAGTTGGGCGTGCTTGGTGCCAACTTGCCCGAGGAGTACGGCTGCGCCGGCCTCAACAACGTGGCCTACGGCCTCATCATGCAGGAACTGGAACGGGGGGACAGCGGCATCCGCTCCTTCGCGTCGGTTCAGGGCGCCCTGGTGATGTACCCGATCTATGCGTTCGGGTCCGACGAACAGAAAAAGAAGTGGCTGCCGAGTCTGGCCAAAGGCACCGACATTGGCTGTTTTGGCCTGACCGAGCCCGATTTCGGGTCCAATCCCGGCGGGATGATCACCACCGCCAAGGAAACCAAGGACGGGTGGGTCCTCAACGGGACCAAGATGTGGATCACCAACGGGTCGCAGGCTACCGTGGCGGTGGTGTGGGCCAAGACCGGCGCGGTCGACGATGCCAAGTCGATTCGCGGGTTCATCGTTCCCACCGACACCAAGGGCTTTACCGGCAAGGACCAGAAGGGCAAGCTCTCCCTCCGGGCCTCCGACACGGCTGAGTTGCACCTCGAGGACGTTCATCTCCCGAAGGACGCCGTCCTGCCCAAGTCGGGCGGGCTCAAGAGCCCGCTGCTGTGTCTGACCCAGGCTCGGTACGGGATCTCGTGGGGCGCCATCGGGGCCGCCATGGCCTGCTACGATGAAGCGGTCCGCTACGCCAAGAACCGGATCATGTTCGGGAAGCCGATCGGCGCCACCCAGATCCAGCAGGTGCGGCTGGCGGACATGCTCACCGAAATCACCAAGGCGCAGCTGCTTTCGCTCCAGCTTGGACGGATGAAGGACGCCGGGACGATGACGCCGCAGCACGTCTCGATGGCCAAGCGGAACAACGTCAACATGGCCACCGAGTGTGCTCGGGAAGCACGCCGGCTGCTCGGCGCCAACGGGATCCTGGCCGAGTATCACTCGATGCGGCACATGGCCAACCTCGAATCGGTGTATACGTACGAAGGAACGCACGACATGCATTCGCTGATCCTGGGGCAGGAGATCACCGGGATCGCGGCGTACTGAGCGGGTCACGACCACTACCAGAGATCGCAAAGACCATGAAAATCGCGGTGTGTCTCAAGCGCGTGCCCGACACCACGGCCAAGATCGTGGTGGGCGGGGACGGCAAATCCATCGATGAGAGCGGGGTCAAGTTCGTTCCCAACCCCTACGACGAGTACGCCCTCGAGGCGGCCATTGCCCTCAAGGAAAAAGCGGGCGCTGGCGAGACCGTGGTCGTGGCGCTCGGCACCGACGCGGCCCAGGAGACGATCCGCACCGCGCTCGCCATGGGGATCGACCGGGGCGTTCTGCTCCAAAGCCCCGGCTCGGCCGATGGCTTCGAAGTGGCCAAGGCCATTGCCGCCGAACTCAAGGGGCAGGGCTATGACCTGATCCTGTTCGGGAAGATGGCGGTCGACGACTACAACCATCAGGTCGGTGTCATGGTGGCCGAGTTGCTCGAGCTGCCGTGTGTCTCGGCCGTGTCGGCGTTGACGGTCGAGGGCGGGGCGCTCACGGCCGAGCGGGAAATCGAGGGTGGCGTCGAGCAGTTGGCCTGCCAGCTTCCGGCGGTCGTCACGGCGGACAAGGGGATCAACACGCCGCGCCTGCCGTCGCTCAAGGGCATCATGGCCGCCAAGAAGAAACCCCTCGAGACCAAACCGGTGTCCCTCGGCGCTGGGTCGATCACCGTCACTAGCCTGGCCCTCCCGCCCGAACGCCAAGCCGGCAAGATCGTGGGCGAAGGCCCCGACGCGGTGCCCGCGCTCGTCCAGTTGCTCCGAACCGAAGCGAAGGTGATCTGACCATGGCCGCCATTCTCGCGGTAACGGAGCAGCGCGGTGGCGCGCTCCGCAAAGTCTCGCTCGAAGTCATCTCGGCCGCCCGGGCCCTGGCCGATCAGCTCGGCGCCTCGGTCGACGCGATCGTCCTCTCCAATGGCGCGGTGGATGGCGCCGGCAATCTGGGCAGCGCCGGTGCCGATCAGGTCCTGGCCGCCAGCCACGACGCCTTCGGTCTCTACAGTCCCGATGGCTACGCCGCCACCATCGCCTCGATCGGCGGGAACTACGCCGCCATCGTCTTCGCGGCCAGCGCCATGGGTCGCGACCTCGCTCCCCGGGTGGCCGCCCGACTCGGCACCGGCTGCGCCACCGACGTCACCGGGCTTGGCGTCGAGGGCGGGAAAGTCACCGCCACCCGTCCGGTCTACGCCGGCAAGGCCATTCAGAAGATCACGTTAGGCGGTTCGCCGGCGGTGGTCTCGATCCGGCCCAACACGTTCCCGGTGTCCACCGGGGCCGGCAAGGCGGGCGCCGCCGGCACCGTGGCGGTCCCGGCCTTCGCCACCCGGGTGACCGTCAAGGGCGTCAAGGCGCCGGAGCAGGCCGCGCTCGACGTCACCGAGGCGCCGATCGTGGTCTCCGGCGGCCGCGGTCTCAAGGAACCCGGCAACTTCAAGCTGCTCGAGGATCTCGCCGCGGCGTTCGGGTCGGCCGCGGTCGGTGCCAGCCGCGCGGTCGTGGACGCCGGGTGGCGCGAACACGGCGCTCAGGTGGGACAGACCGGCAAGACCGTCGCGCCGACGCTCTACGTGGCCGTCGGGATTTCCGGGGCCATTCAGCACCTGGCCGGCATGCGGACGTCGAAGGTCATCGTCGCGATCAACAAGGACAAGGACGCGCCGATCTTCAAGGTGGCCGACTACGGCATCGTGGGCGACCTGTTCGAGGTCGTGCCCCGGCTCACGGACGAGGTCAAAAAGCTCCGCGCCGAGTAGCCGCCGTGTCGGAATCACTTCCCGACTTGGTGGTCGACGCCACCCGCCTTGCCGCGGTGGCGTTGGCCGAGGACGGCCCGGTGGATCTCACCACCTCGGTGGCGGTCCGCCGGCCGGTGGCCGGCGAAGCCATCCTCGAAGCCCGGACGCCCACGGTGGTGTCCGGGCTTCTCTACGCGGAGACCACGATCCGGGCCGCCGGCTGCTCGGTGACCTGGTCGGTGGCGGAAGGGCACCACGCCCCCCCCGGGGAGATCGGCCGGGTTCGCGGCGACCTCGCCGCCATTCTCCGCGCCGAGCGGCCAGCCCTCAACTTGTTGCAGCGGGCCGCCGGCATCGCCACCGCCACCCGGCGCTATGTCGACGCGGTCGATGGAACGGCGTGCCGAATCCTCCACACCAGGAAAACGGCTCCGGGCCTCCGGCTCCTCGACGTCGCCGCCGTCGTGGCCGGTGGAGGTGTCATCCACCGGATCGACCTGGCCCACACCGTCATGATCAAGGACAACCACTGGAAAGCACTGGCGCGCGAAAACCGGAGTCTGGCCGAGGCGCTGGTCCAGGCCCGAAGCCGCGGAGCCCTCGCCTGCCAGGTGGAGGTCGAAACCGAACCCCAGGTGATCGAGGCCTGTCGGGCCGGAGCCGACCGGCTCCTGATCGACAACCAGACCCCTGATACCGTCACCCGATGGAGTCGGGTGGCGCGGGCGCTGGCGCCGATGGTGGCCATCGAGGCCACCGGCGGGATCACCCTCGAGAATGTCCGGGCCTACGCCCTCGCGGGCGCCGACTTCGTGTCGATCGGGGCGCTGACGCACAGCGTCGCCGCCGCCGACATCGCGCTCGAGGTGGTTTAACTATATTGCCCGCGCCCATGCTGGTCGTTCCCCCCGTCAGCGAGGACACGTCGTCGTGACCCGGATCCTTCCCGTCAAACACCAGCCCGGTCTGCCGCTCGACCGCCTCATCAAAGCCGAAGCCCCGGGCGCCGAGGCCATCGAAATGGATGTCCTGTTCGTCGGCGCCGGCCCGGCCGGGCTGGCGGGCGCGATCGAGTTGGCCCGGTTGGCCAAGGCGGACGGCTCCCTCGGCGACCTCAACATCGGCGTCCTCGAGAAGGCCGGTGGTCTCGGTGAGCACAACCTCTCCGGCGCGGTGGTCAACCCCCGGCCGTTCCGGGAACTCTTCCCCGATGTTCCCGTCGAGCAGCTTCCCTTCCGGCAACCGGTTTCCGGCGAGGCGGTCTATCTCCTGACCGAGGGCGGATCGGTCCGGATCCCGACCCCGCCGACGATGCAGAACCACGGGAACTACGTGGCCTCCCTGTCGGAAATCGTCCGCTGGATGGGGGGCAAGGCCGAGGAACTTGGCGTCAACCTGTTTGCCGGATTCCCGGTCGATTCGCTGCTCGTCGACGGAACCAGAGTGGTAGGCGTCCGGACCACGCCCGCCGGCCTCGATCGCGAGGGCAACCCGGCCGATGGCTACGCCGAGCCGACTGACCTGAGCGCCAAGGTGACGGTGCTGACCGAAGGGACCCGCGGCCCGCTGGCTCAGGCCTGGCGCCAGTGGCGAGGGGTCGGATCGCCCAATCCCCAGATCTTTGCGTTAGGCGTCAAGGAGGTCTGGGACGTCAAGAAGCCCCTCGACCGGATCATCCATACGCTCGGGTGGCCGCTCCCGAAGGATGCGTTCGGCGGGACTTTCATGTATCCGATGGGTCCGAGCCAGGTGGCCATCGGCCTGGTGGTGGGGCTCGACGCTCGGGATGCGGGCCTCGACGTCCACGAGTTGCTCCAGAAGACCAAGCTCCACCCCCTGTTCCGGTCCTACCTGGAGGGCGGGGAGCTGGTCGAGTGGGGCGCCAAGACGATTCCGGAAGGCGGGTTCTACGCTCTCCCCGACCGGTTCTCCGGCGACGGCCTGCTGATGGCGGGCGATTGCCTCGGCACCGTCGAAGTCGCCAGTCTGAAGGGAATCCATTACGCGGTCCAGTCGGGCATGTACGCCGCCCGGGCGGCGTTCCAGGCCCTGAAGGCGGGGGACACCGGGGCCGCCAAGCTCGCGGCCTACGACGAGATGCTCCGCGGCAGCTACGTCGTGGCGGACATGAAAAAGCGCCGGAACATGCGGCTCGCGTTCAAGAATGGCTTCTACCTTGGCGGGATCAAGAGCGTCCTCATGACGCTCACCAACGGGGCCTTTCCCGGCGGCCAGATCCATTCCGAGTCCGACGCCGAGGAACCCCGGGAGGTCCGGCCACGGACCCCGTTCGTACCCGACAACACGCTGACGTTCAGCAAGGTCGACGCGGTATTCAAGTCGGGCAACGCCACCCGCGATACCATCCCCTCGCACCTGGTCGTCGGCTCCGACGTACCGCCCGAGGTGGCGGACTTTCTGAGCCACGTCTGTCCGGCCGGCGTGTACGAGCGGGTCGGCGACGAGCTGCGGGTCAACCCGCCCAATTGCGTCGACTGCAAGGCCACCGATGTGGTCGGTCCGCGGTGGACCCCGAGAGAAGGCGGCAGTGGTCCCAAGTACCGGGTGATGTGACCCCGGGATGACCGCGCCCCGTCGGAGCGGCTCCTTCGTGGCGCCAGTTCCGCCGACCATCGGTCAGCGGATCCGGAGCTTCTGGGAGCGGCCCGACGACTTCCTCGTCGACGCGGGCAAGGCGGGCGAGTTGTTGATCGCCCGGATCCGGCTGGGCGTCACCCTCGTGTTGCTCCTCATCCCGCTCGTCAGCTACGCCCTTGCGCCCCCGGCCGAGCGGGAGCAGCATCTCACCGGCTTCTTCATCACCCTGTTCGCCGTGGCGGTGGCGGCCCTCGTCTTCATGCTCGTGGCGCGGGATCGGCGCGAGCGCTGGCTCCCCCTGGCCACCAGCCTCCTCGACGTCAGCCTGATCAGCTTTGCCCTGGTGATCTACGGGCTCAACGTGAGCCCCCTCCAGGCCGTCAACAGCCTCGTCACCTTCGACACCTATTTCCTCGCCATTGCCGCCACCTGCCTCCGCTATGATCGCCGGGTGACACTGGTGGCCGGGCTCGCGGCCGTGGCGCAGTATCTCCTCGTCGTGGCGCTGATGGCGACCCTCGTTGGGAAGGTCGTGACGAGCGAGGAACTCGAGCGGTACGGGCAGTTCCTCTGGTCGGACCAAATGGCTCGATTGATCAATCTGACCATCGCCACGGCCATCGCGGTGCACATCGTTCGGGCCATGCAGCGGCAGCGGGAACTGTCCACCGCCGACCCGCTGACCGGGGTCTTCAATCGCCGGTTCTTCGACGACTACTTCGCGAGCGAGGTGCAGCGAGCCGACCGCTACCAGAGCCCGATCGCGGTGGCCATGATCGATGTCGACCACTTCAAACGGTTCAACGACATCCACGGCCACGCCACCGGGGACCGGGCGTTGCGCAACGTGGCCCGCGCGCTGCAGAAGGCCATTCGGCGGAGTGATCTGGTGGCCCGATATGGCGGCGAGGAATTCGTGGTGATCTTCCGCGAGACGTCGGCGGAGCAGGCCATGGAGCGGGTCGAACAGATCCGGCGCGCCATCGAGGCGGAGCCGCTCCTCACCGCCCGGACCACCGGGCCGGCCCGAGTGACGGTCAGCGCCGGCGTGGCCAGTTGGCCTGCTGACGGCTTGACCGGCGACGACCTGCTCGGTCGAGCGGACCAGCGTCTCTTCGAGGCCAAGCACGCGGGGCGCAACCGGGTGATCGGCCCTCCGCTCGACCGACCGCCCCTCGCGGCCATGCCGGACGCCGCCGGCTGACCACCCGGCCTAACGACGGCGGGCTTTGGCCTCGGCGTCGACGCTCGCTTCCCACGCCGCCAACAGGGCCCGGAGCCGTCCCGCCACCTCGGTCCGAGCGGCCGCCTGGTCCTGCCGTTCGCCGACATCCCGCCGGACGTCGAACAGAAACGCGTTCGGACCATCGAGCAGCAGCTTCCAGTCGCCCGATCGGACCGCCTTTTGGTTGAGGCGTCCGGTCGCGGTCCGCCAGAATAACGAGCGCTCCACTTCCGGTTGCCGTCCGGCCAGGATCGGGAGCAGGTCGATCCCTTCCAGTTCAGCGCCGGAGGGTACCGGTGCCCCGCTGGCGGCGACGATCGACGCCGTCAGGTCCATCGAGATCCCAACCTGACCGGTGGTTTGCCCCGCCGGAATCCGTCCCGGCCAGCGGATGATCGTCGGGACCCGAATCCCTCCTTCCCAGAGCGTCCATTTCCGGTTGAACAAGGGCGCGTTCCGTGACAGCCACTCACCTCCGTTGTCGTTGGTGAAGATGACCAGGGTGTTGGCCGCCACGCCCAGACTGTCGAGGGCCCCGAGGATGGCGCCCACGCCCTGATCGGCCCGCTCCATCATCGCCACGTAGTCGGCCCGGGTCCCCGGCGCGGAGTCGTGTGGCATCAGGTGGCGGGCGTTGTCACGCGCGGTCGACGGACGATCGGGCGGCTGGTACGGCCAATGACCCGCGTTGTACGCCACCTCCAGGAAAAACGGCGTGGCCGCGTGGTCCCGAATGAACCGGACCGACCGATCGGTGATCAGGTCCGTCAGGTAGCCCGCCACGGTGACCGGCTGCTGGTTCTCGAACAGGTCCGGACGGCCGTCGCCCCCGGTGTGGACGTAGTAGTCCACGTACCCGCTCTTGAAGCCGAAGAAGTAGTCGAACCCGTGGGCGCCCGGGCTGTACTCGGGTTTGTATCCGAGATGCCATTTCCCGATCAGGGCCGTGGCATAGCCGGCCGACTTGAGCAGCTGCGGCAGGGAGTGTCCGGTAACCGGGAGGCCAACGTCGCCATGCTTGGTGCTGGCACTCCCGAGCGGTTCCTCCATCTCGTAGCGCTGCTGATACCGGCCCGAGATCAGACCGGCGCGCGTCGGGGTACACAACGGGCCATTGGCGTAGAAATCCGTGAAGCGGACGCCCTCCCGGGCCAGCCGGTCAAGGTGCGGGGTCCGGATATCGGGCGCGCCGTAGCTCCCGATGTCGCCGTAGCCGACGTCATCGGTGATGATCAGGATCACGTTCGGGCGCTGGGCATTGGCGGTGCTCACCAGCAGCGACAGGAGGAACAGCAGGGGGCGGATCATGGACGGGTCTCCTCGCCGGCGTCGAGCGGGGCTGTGGATTGGTCGCGGCCCAGGATGGCCTGGAGCAGGATCGCGAGCAGGACCAGGATGCCGGGCGCGATCAGGTTGTACCACAGGAAGGCAATGTGGATGATCTCACGCTTTTCGAGCACGAAGAGAACCAGGATCGCGGCCTGAGCCACCACGGCGGCGAAGAACACCGCGGTACCCTGAATCCATTTCAGGAAGAAGGCCACCAGGAACACGCCGAGCAGGGTTCCGTAGAACACCGAGCCGATTTCGTTGATGGCCTGGATCAGGTTGTCGTAGAGGGAAAAGAGCGCGGCGAACGCCAGCGCCAGGAGCCCGAAACCGACCGTCGCAAAGCGGGTGACCCGCACCTGCTGCTCGTCTGAACGCCGTTCGGCCCAGACGTCGACCACCGCCGTGGTGGCGAGCGCGCTCAACTCGGCGCTGGTGCTGCTCATCCCGGCGGAGAGGATCATCGCCAGGAGAATGCCGATGATCCCGATCGGCAGGTGGTCGAGGATGTAGGACAGGAACACGTAGTCCGTATCCACCGGCTCGGCCCCGGGCACCCGCTCGGCCAGCAAGGTCCGGTACTCGTCCCGGAAGCCCTTCTCCCGGGCAAGGGAAGCCTGCAGCTCGGTGGTCAGGCGGGTCACGGCAGGCGCGTCGTTGGTCCGTTGCGCGGCAACGAGGGCGGCGGCGCGGGCGCGGATGTCGTCGCTGGCGGCGGCCTGACGGGCCGTGATCTCGCCGCTTCGGGCCTGAACCGACGAGTCGGCCACCGCCGCCAGGGCCGCGACGTTGGCCGGGTTCCAGTGCACCGGTGGCCGGTTGAACAGGTAGAAGACGAACACCAGGACGCCGGTGAGCAGGATGAACGCCTGCATCGGGATCTTGAGCACCCCGTTCCAGAGCATGCCTTGGCGCGCCTGCGCCGCGCTGGCCCCGCCCAGGTACCGCTGGACCTGACTCTGATCGGTGCCGAAGTAGGCGAGTTGGAGGAAGAACCCGCCGATCAGGCCGCTCCAGAGGGTGTAACGCGTTTCCGGATTCCACGACAGGTCGATGACGTCGAGGTGGCCCAGTCGGTCGGCCAGCTGGATGCTCTCGGCAAAGCTGACGTGAGTGCCCAGCGCCCGGACGGTGAGCCCGAAAGCAATGAACAGCCCCGCGAACATCACGGCCATCTGCTGTTTGTGAGTGACGCCGACCGCCCGCGCCCCTCCCGTGGTGGTGTAGAGGATGACCAACGATCCGGTCAGGATACAGGTCCACGACAACGGCCACTGGAGGATCTTGCTCAGAATGATGCCGGGCGCGTAGATCGTGATGCCGGCGGCAAGGCCTCGTTGGATCAGGAACAGTCCGGCGGTGAGCAGCCGGGTTCGCCGGTCGAACCGCTTGCCGATGAACTCATAGGCGGTATAGACCTGCCATTTGTAGTAGAGCGGGATGAACACGAAGCTCACCACCAGCATCGCCAGCGGCAGGCCGAAATAGAACTGCACGAAGCCCATCCCGCTCGCGAAACCCTGGCCGGGAGTACTCAGGAAGGTGATGGCGCTCGCCTGCGTGGCCATGACGCTGAGGCACACGGCCCACCAGCGACCGTCATGGCCGCCGCGAAGGAAGCTGTCGGAAGTGGCGGCGTTGCGGGTCTTCCAGACCCCGTGGGCCACGATGAAGCCGAGGGTGCCCAGGAGGACCAGCCAGTCGAGCCAATGCATCCGGGGAGGGGCGCCTCGGGTTGGGGACGGTCGGCTGCCGATGCCCGGCAATTTCGCCGGGTCGTCGCGGCGGCGGAAGGACCGCACCAGGGGCGGGCAGGAATCCCAACACGAGCAGGAAATTGCTAGCCTTTCGCGCCCCATGGTGCTAGGGAGCCGCAGCCCCTTGCATCGGCGTGGGGTGCCCGGGCCCATGGGCGGGTCCCGCGGGCCGATCGCTGCACCCTTCGGGCGGCCCGGCTGTCCGAAACGGCGACGCCGTCGGGATTTTCGGAATTGCGGCGACCGCTCGTCAGTCCTAACGTGGACTCATGCGATCATGGTTGCTGCTCGCCCTCGGGGGCGCCGCCAGCTGTGCTGGACCCGATCAGGGCGGCGGCCCCACCGACCCGACCGTCGACGAAGCGAGGGCCGCCACCGGCCGATCGCAGGCCTACGGGTTATGGCAACCCAGCCGGCCGGGCGAATGCTCGAAGGCCATCCACGACGGCTACTCGGTGCGAGGTGGCGACGGCAAGCTCTACCCGACCTGGCACCCGCCGGTCGATCGATCGGGCTGCTCGTTCGGCCACGAACATGGGCGCGACCCGGCGGGCTCGGCCCTCCATGCCTCCATCGGCAAGGTGCCGTTCGGTCTGGCCAACGAGGCGCTCGCCACGTTCGACCCGGCACTGATCCGCCACGAAGATCACGTCGGACACAAGATCGAATGGGAAAACGGTGTGCGGTTGCAGCGGTCGCTCAATGGCGGGCGGGTCGACCTCGGCATTCGCTGCGACTTCCTGGTCAAGATCCACCAGGGTACCCACTCGGCCGATGCCTTCGCGAACAACCTGCACGAACTCGCCTACCACGTGAAGTGCGACGACGGCACCGAACTCCACGCCACCGT
>CADEGB010000117.1 GCA_902826755.1 uncultured Gemmatimonadota bacterium | reverse complement strand
CGCCCTTGGCGCCATCGGCCGGTGGAGACTGGCCGCCGCAGGCCGCGGCGAAAAGCAGGGCGCCCCACAGGGAACGGGAGTTCATCGGCATCGTGGTTGAGGTTGGGTGGAGGGGGCGCGGCGAACGGCCGGCCCCGAGCGGTTCGAAGACTGGAATCAGGACGGGCGGGCGGCCACCCGGGTCACATGTTCGGGCCGGAGTTCATCCAGCCGGCGGCACCCCAGCAACGCGAGGCTCCGCTCCACTTCGGCGCGGAGCAGGGTCAATGCCCGCTCGACCCCGGCCTGGCCGCCCGCCGCGAGTCCATACAGGTACGCCCGCCCGATCGAGCAGGCGTCGGCACCTAACGCCAGCGCCTTGAGGACGTGGGTGCCGCGACGGATCCCGCCATCGACGATCAACTCGAGCCGGTTGCCGATCGCGTCCCGGATCGGGGCGATGCAGTCGACCGGGGCGGGCGCCGCGTCCAATTGACGGCCGCCGTGGTTCGAGATCATGATGGCGGTGGCCCCGACGTCCACCGCGCGCTTGGCGTCCGCGGGTGTTTGAAGGCCCTTGAGCACGAACGGCCCGCCCCACTGTTCCACCAGCCACGCCACGTCGTCCCAGGTCACCGTCCGATCGAACTGCCCGTTGACGTAGTCGATCAGCGAGACCGTGCCCAGGTCGCCGACCCGGTGTACCACGTTGGCGAGCTGGAAGTTCGGATTCCTGAGGAGATGATAGGCCCACCGCGGGTGGGCAGCGAAGCTGGCGAAGCTCCGAAGGCTGAATCGGGGGGGGAGCACCATCCCGGTTCGCCGATCCCGCTCTCGATTGCCGGCCAGGGCGGTGTCCACCGTGAGGCAGAGCGACTGGAACTTGGCCGCCTTGCACCGCGCCACGAACTCGGCCGTCAGGGCCCGGTCTTTGAGGATGTAGATCTGGAACATCCACGGGCCCGGGCCCTGGGCGGCGATGTCCTCGATCCGGGTGGTTCCCATGGTCGAGAGGGTGTAAAACGTTCCGGACTTCTGCGCCGCGCGCGCCACGGCGGGCTCCGCCTCGTGATGGAAGAGCCGGGACATCCCGGTCGGCGCCAGGAACACGGGCCACTTGATCGGCTGACCGAACAAGGTGGTGCTCAGATCGATGCTGCTGATGTCCCGGAGGTAATTGGGCCAGAGCTGGTAGTCCTCGAACGCCGTGGTGTTGCGGCGGAGGCTCCACTCGTCGTCGGACCCGCCGTCGATGTAGTGGAACATCGGGGCCGGGAGGCGCGACTGCGCCACCCGCCGAAGGTCGGCGATATTGTGACAACGCGACAGGGACATGCGTCGGTCCGGTTCGGAGGGCCTTGGAGCCTCGAAGTTACGCTGGGTTCCGGGTCGACGCCATGTGCCGACGCGTCACTTCCAGACCACGATCTGCTCCAGGGGCTTGCGACGCAGGTCCGGGACCTTCGCGTCGCGGGCCGGATAGCCCACCGGCATGACCAGCATGGCTTTTTCATGAGGCGGCCGTCCGAGCAACTCCCCGAGGAACCCCATCGGGTTCGGCGTGTGCGTCAGGGTCACCAACCCCATCTGGTGGATGGCCGCGATGAAGAACCCGGCCGCGATCCCGCAGGACTCCTGGGTGTAGTAGTAGGTTCGCTTGGAGCCGTCCGGGTTGAGACCGTGCGCTTGACGAAACAGGACGACCACCCACGGCGCGTCGGTCAGGTGCGGCTTGTGTTCGTCGGTGCCAAGCGGGGCCAGGGCCTCGATCCACTCCTGTGGAGCGCGGCCGTGGTAGAAGTCGTGCTCCTCCTTCTCGGCGGCCTCCCGGATCTGGCGCTTGAGGTCGGGGTCGGACACCGCCACGAAGGTCCATGGCTGCTGGTGGGCACCACTCGGCGCGGTGCCGGCGGTTCGGATCGCCAGCTCGATCAGGTCGCGAGGCACCGGCTCCGTCGAAAAATGACGGGTGGTCCGCCGCCGGTTCATCTCCTCGAAGAAGGCCCGGGCGCGTTCGGTCGATTCGGCCCCCGGAAGGCGCGAAAATTCGAGCGGCACGAACGGGAAGGCCCGGGCCGCGAACTGGTCTTTGGTCGAGTCGCTCACGAAAGTCTCCGGATTGGATTGGATGGCACGGTTCGCGTTCAGGCCGGTTGGTTCGCGCCGTCAGCGGTCCCGGCACGGGCCGCCCGGCCCAACGCGGGCGCCAGGATGGCGAGGATCAGCGCGACGACGACCGCCGCCAGACCAAGCTGTTGGAAGACCGTCCCGTAACGGGCGGCCGTCACCGCGAGGTCGACGGACTCCGCGCCCGGTGGCGCCGCCGTCAGCTTGGCGAGCAGGCCGGCCAGGAAGCTCGACGCCGAGTACGCGAGGAAGAAGGCGCCAACCATGACGCTCACGATTCGCGCCGGCGCGAGCTGGGAAACCATCGCGAGTCCCACCGGGGCCAGACACAGTTCCCCGACCACGATCAGCAGGAAGTTGGCGACGAACCAGCCGAGGTGGACCTTCGCGCCCGGACCCGTGACGGCGACGCCGAGCGCCAGGACCAGGAACCCAACCGCAAGGATGGCGATGGCGATCGTGAACTTGACGGCATGGCCCGGCTCCTTCCCCCGGCGGCCGAGCCAACTCCACAGCCAGGCAAAGGCGGGGGCGAGCAGAATGACGAACGTCGACGGGAGCGACTGGAGCGTCGAGGCAGGGATCTCCCACCCAAGGAACCGGCGGTCCACCACGCGGTCGGAAAACAGCGCCAGCGAACTTCCCATCTGCTCGTAGAATGCCCAAAACCCGATGGTGAAGACCACCAGGACGGCACAGGCCGCCAGCCGGCGCCGTTCGGTCGGGGTGCACTTGGTCAGCGAATACCAGGTCAGCCAGGCGCCGACGCCCGCGCCGAAGATCAGCAGGAGGGGGCCCACCACTTCTCGGCGAAGGAGCAACAGCCAGAAGACGACAGCGGCGAGGCATGAGACGGCGTAGATCCAGATCTCGGTCGGCACGCCGGCCACCGGGCGTCGCAGCCGGACCGCGTCGGGTGGCTCGGCCACCCCCTTGAGGTGGTGCTGACCACGGAGAAAAATGACCAGGCCGACTACCATCCCGACTCCCGCCAGGCCAAACCCGTAGCGCCAGCCGTACCGCTGTCCAAGCCAACCGCAAACCAGCGGCGCGACGGCCCCGCCGACGTTGTACAACATGTAGTAATAAGTGTATCCCGCGTCTCGCCGCGGGTCGTTCTCTTCGTAGAGCGCGCCGACGATGGCTGTGGCGCTGGTCTTGAGGAACCCGACACCGGCGATGATCAGCGCCAGCGAGAAGTAGAAGGTGTTGAGGTAGAACGGGGACTGGCCGCCCGGGCCCTCGATGGCCATCCCGAAGTGGCCGACCACCAGGAGCATGCCGCCCAGGACGACCGCCTTTCGCCCGCCAAGCCACCGGTCCGCCACCGCGCCACCGATGATGGGGGCGAGGTAGACCAGGGCGGAGTAGGCGCCGTAGATCGCGAACGCGTCCGCGTCGCCGAACCCGAAGTGCTGGGTCAGGTAGAAGACCAGCAGCGCCCGCATGCCATAGTAGCTGAAGCGTTCCCAGCTTTCCGTGGCGGCGCAGATCAGCAGGCCTGGCGGGTGGCTCGGGAAAAGCCGGAAGGTCGACATCGGGGCACGAGGCATGGCGAAACCTACTGCGGCTTTGGGGGGCCGCCAACGAAGATCGACGGCCACCGCGTCCACCTCGGCCGCGGTGGCCTATCCGGTCCGGGCCTGAGCGGGCCTCAGCCGCCGCCGAGTCGGCCGGTGCGCGCCACCACGCGGTGGCGGTCGGCGGAGTTGTAATACCGCCAGACAGGCGCCGTCATCGCGTCCCAGTTCACGTCTTTCGGCGCCGCGCTCTCGTGTGCCGCCTGGTCCGCGGGCGTCTGCTCCTGCCAGAGCACCGTGAACTCACGATTCCGGATTGCCACCACCGGGTAGCCGGCCACCATGCCCTCGTTGCTGAGAGTCTCGATCGGCCCGAACGTGGTCCCGCCGTCTCCCGATGCCCGCATCAGGATCCGGGGCGTCTCCACCGTGCCGTCCTCCCAGGTCACCACCACCTGGTGCTCGGGACCCAAACCGACCTGGACGTGCGAAGCCCGCGACCGCTCGCCGACTTTCATGACCACCGGCGCTCCGAAGGTTGTGCCCCCGTCATCGGACCGCGCGTACTTGACCCCGGCCGCCCCCGGTTTGCCGGTCCACCAGCCGACATGGAGGCGACCCTCGGCGTCCGCGGCCAGGGACGGCCCGGCATCGGGGCAACCGCCCACTTCCCAGTCATCGGCGTAGATCCGGACCGGGGCCGACCAGGTCACGCCCCGATCATCGGACCGGGCCACGACGACATCGCGAATCCCGCCGGGAAGCTTCTTCCGCCAGGCCAGAAAGGCGCGCCCTTCCGGGGTCGTCGTCAGGGCCACCCGGCAGCACTCGCACGACCCCTCCTGGTCCACCAGCCGATTGGTGTCCCAGGTCTTCCCGCCATCGGTCGAGTGGGTGGCGAATACCCGGATCGTGTCGGTGCGCTGATCGAGCCAGCTCACGTAGATCGTTCCGTCTCCGGCAATGTGGAGGGCGTGATCGTTCCGGTATCTGCCAAGGGCTCCGTCGTCGGTGACCGACACGGGCGGGTCCCAGCTGCGGCCGGTGTCGCGCGACGTCGCGACCCGGAGGCCGGCATGAAAGGCCTGCGGGCCGGGGTCAGTGCGCGCCACCGCGTAGAGGATGTGCAGCGATCCGTCGGGCGCCCACGCCAGCTTTGGCGGGGTTTC
This sequence comes from uncultured Gemmatimonadota bacterium, assembly GCA_902826755.1. Taxonomy (GTDB): domain Bacteria; phylum Gemmatimonadota; class Gemmatimonadetes; order Gemmatimonadales; family GWC2-71-9; genus SHZU01. Next base: position 6,704 of record CADEGB010000117.1, on the reverse strand, counting down.
CCGATCGGCCTGGAACTCACCCAGCGTGTCGACCAGTTCGACCGGGGAACGGCCGTCGGTCATCACGAACAGGCGGTTTGGGGCGCCGTCGCCAAGGCCGCTCAGCCAACTGAACGCCCGCACCCCGGCTGCCGACACGGCGATCATCGGCGCGGCCCCTCCGGCGCCGGCGGCATTGAGGATCTGGGGTTCGTCGATCGTGATGTCGGTCGGCGGGGCCGGCCGGTTCTGGCAGCCGGCCAGCACGAGTGCCGTCGCGACCGTCGCCATCATGGGACCTGTATGCATCGTCATATCCTCCTTTGAGCGCCTCAGTCCCTCAGGGAAGCCACCGGATGCCTGCCACGAGCGACCGTCGGTCGGCCGGCTCGTAGAACCGCCCGGCCCCGTTGTCGACCTGCGCTGACGCCGAATACCGCGCGTCGGTCAGGTTCCGGCCCTCCATGAATGCAGTGACCCCGGCGGTGGCGAACAGCCACTCGGCGCGGACGCCGAATGACGCCCACGAATCGTTGGTAACCGTGTTGCGGCTGTCGAGATAATAGCTCGTCGGAACCCACTCGACACTCGGCGTCACCCGGAAGCCCGTGGGGTGGGCGTACCGGAGTTCCGCCACGACGTGATGCTTTGGCGCGCCCGGGATGGCGTTGCCCTGGTAGGTCGGGTCCTCGACGTAGGTGAATCGATTGAACGTGTAGGCGCCCCGGATCGTCAGCTGATCCGGCGCCTCGCCGCGCGAGAAGATGCCTCCGGGCAGCCGGTAGTCGAGGCCGGCCTCGAGTCCGAGGTGACGCGTCTTGGGGGCGTTCCGGTAGGTCGGGATCGTGAACGGCGCGTTCGGGAAGGGCTGGACGTTCAAATTGAGGATCTCGTCCCGCAATTCGATGTCGTAGAACGAAAGCTCCCAGCCGAGGCCCCCGCGCTCCCCGCGGGCGCCAACCTCGAACTGCCACGCCCGCTGCGCCTCGAGGTCGATGAAGCCGCCGGGATTGCCGAAGCTCGTCATCTCGAGCAGCAGGGGAGGCTCCACCGTCTTGCTGGCGTTGGCGAACACCTGGATCCCGCCGCGGGTCCGGTAAAGCAGTCCGAGTCTTGGCGTCACGGGTTCGTAGGTCCGGACGTCGGACTGGTCGCCGTTCGACAGGAAGTCGTCCCGCACGGTCCGGCGCGAACGGTCATATCGGATCCCGGCCGTGGCCGTGAGCCGGTCCGCCAGGTCGATGGACTCCTCCGCGTAGACCGCGAGGTTCGCGACGCGATCCCGTTCGTCGCGCGTCAGGGCTCCGTGCGCGCCGGCAACATTGACGTATTGTCGGTTCCGCATCCGCTGAAAGGCCGGCTGAACGCCGATGGTGAACCGACTGGCCCGCCCGCCGACCGTGCCGGTGTTGAGGTAACGGATCTCGGCGCCGACGTCGTGCGCCTGCTGGTTGAGCACTTCGAAGATCGGGTGGTCCATGTCGCGAGTCTGGAGGTACGGGCTCACCTCGAGCCGATGGCCGGCTCCGAGCTGGCTCCGAAGCTGGACGCCGATATGGTGGAGATCGTAGTCACGGCCCCACCGGTTGGTGGCGTTCTCGGGCACGGCGGCGTCAGGGGTCGAAGCGAACTCGGCCGCGGTCAGCGCGCCGGGAAGCTGTTCCCGAACCCGGGCAAAGAAGTAGAAGGCCCTGGCGTCGGTCCGCTGGCCGAGACGGTAGCCGAGGTGCAGGTTGACCCGGTCGCGGCCCTGTTCGGACCACCGACGGTAGCCGTCGACCCCGGTGTGCGCGTAGCTCGCGTAGTAGTCGAGCGCGCCGAACTGATGGCCGGACTCGACCTGTGCCTTGACGAAGCCGAAGGCACCCGCTTGGGCAAGGGCGGCGAAGGGGCGGGCCGTGAATCCCGTCTTGGTCGTCAGGTTGATGGCGCCGCCAAGGGTCGATCCGCCGAGTCGGAAGGCGTTGGCGCCCTTGGAGACTTCGATCGCCTCGACCGTGGTGAGTTCGAGCGATTCGAAGTCGGTGAATCCGTCCGCGTTCCGGTAGGGCATCCCGTTGACGAGGACGTTGAGGCCACGCGCATGGAAGTTGTTCCGGAGCCCGGAGCCCCGGATCGAGATCTGGCTTTCGTCGGCAGCGCCGAACCGAGGCTGGACGAAGACCCCAGGGGTGAAGCCGAGGACGTCACGTAGATTGGCCTGGCGGGTGGCCCGGATCTCGGCGGGTCCGATGTAGTCGACGCCCCCCGGGACGGCGGCCAGGGCCGTCTTGGTCTCCTCGAGGTCCGTCGGTGTTCCGATCACGGTGAGGGCCGTGAGTTCCTGGGCTGACCTCGACAGCGACAGCTCGACGGTGACGGTGCCGCCGGTGGTGACCACGACCGACTGGCTCGCCCGGTCGTAGCCGGTCAGTCTGGCCTCGATCGAACGCCGGCCCACCGCAATCCCGGTGATCCGGAAGCGCCCGTCGGGGTCGGTGGTGACCCGGGAACGGGCGCCATCGACGAACAACCCCGCTCCCACCGCCGGGCGCGCCGACCCGGCCACGACCACGCGGCCGGCCACCGCGCCGGTTCCCTGCGCCACCGCGTCTTGCGCCCAACTCGCAATGATTCCCAATCCGGCCACCAGGAGGTGGCTGACCCGAAACGACATGCCCATATGCTGATGACTCCCGAACCCAAGTGACGACGGATCGAACCCGGGGACGGGATCGATCGTGAACATCAAAAGGCGGCCGAGGGTCGCGCCGTGGTTGGCGGACGAGTGCGACGAACGACGGCGAAAGTCGCCGCCGGGACGGAGCTAGCTCAGCGGGGCCGGGAAGGGGGGCGCGTTCGGAAAAGGAAGGCGGTGGTCGGGGGCGGTTGGCGTGTAGCCCGCCAACCGGGGCCGCTCGGTGGGTGGATGCGCGGGCTCTACCGCGACCGCGATGGCCGGCGCCCCTGGCGGGAGCGAGACGCCGCACGCAGCCGCGCAGTCGGTTTGGCAGTCATCGCAGGGGGCCGGCGCCCCCGCAGCCTCGTGGCCCGCATGCCCGTCCCCATGGGCCTCGACCGAAGCCGCAGAGGCTGCGTCGGCACAGTGGTGCAACCACGGGCTGGCGACGGCCTGCCCGGCAAGGAGGCCGATCGCCATCAGGCCGAAGGCGGCCCGAAACCATGGGGTGCGGAGACGGTTCATGAAGGCCAGTTAACCCTAGCAACGGTGCCTCCGAGGCACCAGTAGTCATCCGGTCGGCGCTATCTTTCGCGCCGCCAGCGACCCGGTCGTCGGGCCGCAACCTGTCGAGGCCTCCTATGGAACGGAATACCAGGCAGCGCGCCGCGATTCGCGCGGCGTTCCAGGCCGCCCGCCGTCCCCTGTCCCCCGCCGAAGTGCTCGAGATCGCCCAGCGCGACCTCCATCGGCTCGGGATCGCCACGGTGTACCGCAACCTCAAGGCGATGGTCGAGGACGGATTGCTCACCGCCGTCGAGTTGCCCGGGGAGCCCGACCGGTACGAGATGGCCGGGCTGGCGCATCACCATCACTTCCGGTGCCGCACCTGCAAGCGGGTGTTCGACGTGACGGGCTGCGTCGAAGGGCTCAAGGACCTGGTGCCACGTCGGTTTCGACTCGAAGGCCATGAACTGACGCTGGTGGGCCAGTGTGGAGACTGTCGTGCGGCTTGACCGCCGGCGGTTTCTCGCGGCGGGGGCCGGCGTGCTCGCCATGGCCGCCGACGACTCGGTTTTCCGCTGGCAGCGATTCGACGTCGTGGTGGCCAACGGGCGGGTCATCGATCCCGAAACCAGACTCGACGCCGTTCGGCATGTCGGGATTACGGGCGGCCGGATCACCGCAGTCAGCCGCGCCCCGCTCCGCGGAGCTCAAGTTGTCGACGCCGGCGGGCTGGTCGTCGCCCCCGGGTTCATCGATTGTCATGCCCACGGCCAGGATCTCGAGAACAACCGGGTCCAGGCGCTCGATGGGGTGACCACCACACTCGAACTCGAGACCGGACCGGTCGACGTCGAGGCCTGGTACGCCGAACGGGCCGGCGCCCGCCTGCTCAACTATGGCTGCTCGGTGGGCCACATTGCGGCGCGGAACGAGGTCATGGCGGGTCGCTCGACGACCGGCTTCAACGGAGGACTCGACCAGCCGGCCGCTCGCCGCGCCGCCACCCCGGAACAGATCGAGGCCATCGCCGAGCTGGTTGATCGGGGCCTTCGACACGGGGCCCTCTCCGTTGGATTCGGGATTCAGTACGTGCCGGGTTCGAGTCGGACCGAGTTGATGACGATGTTCCGGGTGGCCGCGAAGCACGACGTGATGTGCGGGCTCCACCAGCGCTACGGGGGCGTGCTCGAGCCGGACGGTCTGGCCGGGATTCAGGAGTTGCTCGCGATGGCGCTGGTCACCGGCGCCCGCCTTCACGTTGAGCACATCACCAGCAACACCGGGCCGCTGGTGCGCCAGGCGCTCGACATGCTGGAGGCGGCGCGGGCCCGGGGTGTTCGGGTCACCACCGACACCCATCCATACACGGCCGCGATGACGGGAATCGAGAGCGCGGTGTTCGACGAGGGGTGGCGGGACCGGTTCCGGATCGACTATGGCGACCTCCAGTGGGCCGCCACCGGCGAGCGCCTCACGGCCGAGTCGTTTGCTCGGTATCGGGCCCAGGGCGGGGCTGTCGTCATCCACCTGATGCGGCCCGAGGATGTGGCGGCCGCCGTGGCCCATCCGCTCGCCGCGATCATCAGCGACGGCGAACTGACCGGCGGTCGCGGTCATCCCCGGAGCGCGGGGTCGTTCAGTCGGGTCCTCGGCCGGTTCGTGCGCGACGAGAAGGTCCTGACGCTTCCGGAGGCGATTCGGAAAATGACCTGGTACCCGACCCTCATCGTCGGCGGGCGAGCCCTGGCCGCCAAGGGCCGCGTTCAGGTCGGCAAGGACGCGGACCTGACTATTTTCGATCCGGCCCGAGTCATCGACCGGGCCACCTACGAGGCCCCGGCCCAACCGTCGGAAGGAATCCGCCATGTCTTGGTGGGGGGGCGCTTCGTCGTTCGCGACGGGACCCTGCAAGACGAACTGGCCGGCCGGCCGGTCCGGCGGGCCGGCCCGGCGTTATGACGGCTCCGATCTCGGAGGCCCCTGCGAGGGATTTGACCCGGACCCCGCGGCGTCAGCGCGCCGGCCGCCGGGGCCGAGCCGGGCGGACTCTCGCCGCCGCCACCAGGCGGGGCGCCACGGGATCGGCTTCGTTCGTCGGGGGGTCGGCGCCGTAAAGGGCCCGGTACCACAGGACCGAGAGGAAGTGGGCCAACGCGTCGTCGGTCGGTGCCACGGTGGCCACCAACGTCGGGACCGCGGACGTCCGGTCCGCGAAGAGCTTCCGGGTCAGTTCGTCGATCATCCCGCCCAGCGCGTGCACGGCCAGTTCGATGGCCGGCCGCTCCCGGCCCGCGGCGGGAAACCGCCGCACCACCGAATCGGCAATCCGTCGGTACCAATCATCGCTGGCGGTTGAAAAGAGCCGGGCAAACGAGGGCTCGTCGTCCGACAGTTCGAGCAGGCACCGCATCAGTCCGGCGTTGGCCCGGGCCAACGTCACCCATCGGAGATTGGCCTGATAGATGGTCCGATACGCGGTCAGTCCCGACCCATCCGCCGCCGCGGTGATGAAGCGGTGGAGGAACTCCTTGAGCACGTCGGTCGTCAGCGCGAGCTTGTTGTCGAAATACAGGTAGAGGACGGGCGGCGTGATCCCCGCCCGTTCGCAGACGTCGGCCACCTTCATCTGCCGGTAGCCGACCTCGTTGAGCAACTCGACGGCGGCGAGTCGGATCCGATCCCGGGTCCGCTCGCCCTTCTTCCGCGGCCCGGCCTCCCGCTGCTGGGCGGCGACCCAGGTCCGGAAGCTGGCCGACGGGGCTCCCGCGGCCCGGCTCAGCCGAACCTCTTGGCCGCTTCCGTCGCGGTAGCCTGAAACGCGGCGGTCAGTGAGCCGTACATCCGCCGCAGCGCGCCCGTCACCAGTTCGCCAGCGCCCTCGGGGCTGCCGGCTCGGAACGGCGGGTCCGGATCGTACTCGGTGTTGAGCATCTCGGCTTTGGCGTAGTTCTCTCCGGTGAGTCGCGCGGCGAGCACGAAGGCCAGGTCGAGGCCCGCCGTCACGCCGGCGCCGGTGATCACGTTGCCGTCTTCGACCACGCGGGCCTTGACCGGGGTGGCGCCTAACGTCTTGAGGACGTCGAGCGTGACCCAGTGGGTGGTGGCCCGTCGGCCCCGGAGCAGGCCGGCCGCGCCGAGGACCAGCGCGCCGGTGCAGACGCTGGTGACGTATCGCGCCGTCTTGGCCTGCTTCTGGAGGAACGCGATGACCTCCGGGTCGCGCATCATCGCCACCGGACCGAGGCCGCCGCCGGGCACGAACAGCACGTCGAGGTTCTCGGGGCAATCCGCCAGCGTCACGTCGGGGATCAGCTGGGCATGCCGGCCGGTCGGGATCGGCGCCTTGGTCTTACCGATGATGTGGACGTTGGTGTTGAGGAGGTCCTCGAAGATGGCCTTCGGACCGAGGATGTCGAGGGGGAACATGCCCGGGAACGCCAGCATGCCGATCTGCCGCCACTTGGTGGGGGCGATCATCTCCCGGACCTTGGGGTCGCCCTGCGACAGGTCGTCGATGAAGCGCCGCATCGTGGCCATCATGTCGTCCTGTTGCGGAACC
>CADEGB010000116.1 GCA_902826755.1 uncultured Gemmatimonadota bacterium | reverse complement strand
GACGGCTCTGTCAACCCGAGGACGCGCTGACACGACTGCTGCTTGCCACGGTACGGGCAGCCTGTGCCACCGGTGGGACTGACCCCGACCCGCCTCCCGGGACGCGGAGCTATCGAATGGGATTCTCCGGCCTTCCGCCGCGGATCGACCAGACGGTGGCGGTGCAGGCCCTGGAGATCTGGACCCGGCGGGCGGATATCGCGATCGTCCACGAAGAACTCCCCTGGACCGAGCTGCTGGCTGGAACCCCGCCCGATTCGATCCTGGCCCGCGAGAAAGACGGCCTGATCCAGTACTACCGCGCCAAGGGACTGGCCTTGGTGTTCGTCGCCGACGCCACCGACGGCCTTGCCCGGGAAAAAGAAGCGCCGCAACTCCGCGCCGCCGGCCGAAGCCTGACCGAGCCGGCGGTCCAGCGGCTCTATCGGGACTGGATCCTCGCGTTCGTGCGACGCTACCGGCCCGAGTACGTCGGCCTTGCCGCGGAGACGAACTTGATTCGAGTGGCCGCCCCGCGGCCTGTCTACGACGCGCTGGTGACGGTCGTGAACGCGGCGGCGGCAGACCTGGCCGCGCTGCCGTCGCCCCCGCGCCGGTTCATCTCCATCCAGGTCGAGGTCGGTTGGGGCAAGCTGGTCAACACCCCGTATCAGGGCATCGAGACCGACTTTGCCGACTTTCCCTTCATCGACCTGCTCGGGCTGTCCTCCTACCCGTACTTCGGCTGGTCGGATCCCGCGCAGATGCCGGACGACTACTACAGCCGACTCCTTGGGGGCCGCTCGATGCCGGTGATGGTCGTCGAAGGTGGCTGGGCGAGTGGCTCGTCGACGTCCTTCACGTCCTCACCAGCCGTGCAGGCGCGGTATCTCGCGAGGCAGGCCGCCTTGCTCGAGCGGACCACGGTGTTGGGTTGGCTCCAGCTCACTCCGACCGACATCGATCTCGGGTCGTTCCCGGCCGATCTTCGGGATCAGCTCACGCCGTTCGCCACCCTCGGCGTGCTCGACGTCAATCTCGCCGCCAAGCCGGCGCTGGCCGTCTGGGACAGCCTCTTTTCGCGACCCCGGCGCTAGCCTCCTGACAGGGCGGTCGGGCCTGTCCGACCTCGCGAGTAAGGCCGAACGCCAAGGCTTGGAGCGCCATCCGCACCGGACGTCTGGTACCTAACTCGTTCGCTGTCTTTGGGTTGGGCCAAGGAGACGAGGCCCTGGGTCAGATGGCGCGGTTCCTGCCTCTGGGGAACTCCGGCCTATGTCTACGCCCCAGAAGAAGTTACCGGTTCAGGAGCGCGCCCGGGCATGAGCGGGACCGCCGCCCTCCTCCCCACGACCGACGCGGTGTCCGCGGAGGTGGTGAGCTTCCTGGCGCAGCTGGCCGTGGCCCTCCACAAGCAGCGGGCCTACCCGCCGGGCCATCCGATGCGGGCCACCGCGCAGGAGGCGGCGCACCGGGCGTTAGGCAGGTTGCTCGAGGAACAGTCGGTCCTCCGGATCGCCGTGGCCCGCCACCAGTTGGTCGTGGACGAGGCCGTCACCGATCCGGATCATTTCGTGATTCGCGATCTGGCCGGCCGGCTTCACCGCCGTCAGGTGGGCGCCATCGTGTTCCGCACTGGGGTGGCCACCGACGAGTTCACCGCCTTTCTCGAACAACTCTCGGTCGAGGTGCCCGGGAAGGGCGAACCACCGCCGCCACCCGAAACGACCACCCCGAACATCGACGTGACGCCGATCGCGTTCGACGCGCTGTCGCTCCGCGACGGCGATGACGTCGGCGTCCAGGTCGACCGACTCTGGCAGGAATTGGCGCAAGTGGTCGGTGGCGGGGGGACCGGGTCGGGTTGGGGGGGCGGATCCGGGACCGGTGGTGGCAGTGGAGGCGGCGATGGCGGGTTTGCGCAGCTGATGCTCGAACGGCTCGCCGCGCCGGACGTCCGCGCCACCCTCGCCGCGACCATCGAGCGCCTCGGCCGGCTGACCCAGACGCTCGAAGGCCCCGAACGCGAGGCGGCCGAGGCTCGGCTCCGGGACCTCCTGGCCACGCTCCCGACCGAGGCGTTAGGCATACTGCTCGACATCGACTTGGGGCGCAAGGACCAGCTCGGCAATCTGGTGCCGGCCGTCGAGTGGCTCCCCGCCATGGCGCTGGTCGAGATGGTCGAGGCGGCGGCTCGGGCCCAGAAGCAGGAGATCTCCAACGTCCTCCTCCGCCTCCTCAAGAAGCTCGCCCGCACGGGCCCCGACGGTTTTTCCCGTCCGGTGGGCGACCGCGACCTGCGGCAGGTGGTGAAGGGTCTGCTCGAGGACTGGAGCCTCAACGACCCCAACTCGCGAAGCCACGCGCACATTCTCGAGGTCCTCTCCCGCCATGACGTCGGTGGCGCCGGCGACGGCGCCCCGGTCGACGAGTCGATCCGGATCGTCCAGATGGCCGTCGAGACCGAGACCGGCGGCGATCACGTGGTGGAGGCGGTCGAGTTGGCCGTCAACCGCGGCCAGGTGGACGAGGTGGTGACCCTGGTGGCCTCGGCTCCGCCGAGTGACGGCACCGCGGCGATCTGGGCCACCCTCGGGACCCCGGGGCAACTCCGTCGGGTCCTGGCCGACGAGCGGATCGGCCCCGACGCGGTGGCCCGGATTCTCGATCATCTCGGGCCCGAGGCGGCCCCGCTGCTGATCGACCGGCTTCTCGCCGCCGGCGCCGATCGAGTCCGTTCCCTCATCGCCGACCGGGTGTTCCGGATGGGGCCGGCGGCGGCGTTCGAGCTGGCCCGCCGGCTGGAATCCGCCAGCCCGACCGACCGGCGACAACTGCTCGGGTTCCTGGCGGATTTGCCGGAGCTTCCGGAGGGACTGTCAGTCCAAGGCTATCTCCAGGCGCCCGATCCGCTGATCCGACGCGAGGCGTATCGGTTCATGTTCCGCCGCCCCGAGGCCCATGATGACGCGCTCCACGCGGCGCTGGCCGACGACGACGAACGGGTCGTGAGGCTCGCCATCGATGCCGGCGCGACCCGGCTCCCACGCCAGTCGTTGACCCGACTGATGGTCCTCCTCAACAGCCCCAAGCGGAGCGCGGACTTGCGCGCGGCGGCGGTCGAGCTGCTGGTCCAGTTCGACGTGCCCAGCATTCGCGAGTGGCTCCTTGCCAATCTGATCACCCGGCGCGGCTGGTTCCGGCGGTCGAAGCTCGCCCCCAAGAGCCCGCTCGTAGTGGCCAAGCTCCGGGTCCTCGCCAACCGGTGGAGCGGGTCGCCGCCGGTCGAGAAGGTGCTCGAGCTGGCCCGCCGTTCCGGCGATCCCGACCTGGTCTCCGCCGCGCTGGGTGAGAAAGGCGCACCATGACGCCCGAATCGACCTTCCTGATTTCGCTCGGCCAAGCCCTGGCCACGATGGGTCTCTACGGCGACGGGCATCCGGCCCGGGAGCGAGCCCTCGAAGCGTCCTACGAACAGTTGCTCGCGCTCGCCGCTACCAGTCCGTGTGTCGAGTTCTCGTTTCTGGGCCAGGAAACCGTCACCGGCAACCGGGTCATGGCCGAACTGGGGCACTGGGACTGGGCCGCCAAGCTCTCCGCGGCCCGGGTAGAGCGGATCGAGATCGATGCCGACGTGAATCGGGAGTCGTTCTACGGCTTCGTCGACGAGTTGTTCCGTCAGGTCCAGGGTCGGTGCGCCGACACCGCCCTGGCCCGCCAGATGGTCCGACCGCCGATTCGGTTCGGACGTCTCAAGGTCAAGGATCCTGGCAATGGGGGGCCCGGCGGTGGAAGCGGTGGCGGGAGCGGACGGAGCGGGGTGGGACGCCCGAGTGGGGCGTTCACGGGCGCGATTCCGGTGACGCTCACCGAGGAGATCACCGCCGTGCGCTACATCCACGACGAGGTGGAACGCTCCGGTCAGATTCCGATGGCCGAGGTCGAAGCCGTGGTCCACGCGCTGGCGGCCACGATGCACCAGGAAGAACAGATGCTGGTGCCACTGCTGATCCTGAAGCAGTACGACCAGTACACCACCACCCACGCCTGCAACGTGGCCGTGCTCGCCATGGGCCTGGCCGAGCGGCTCGGCCTCAGTCCGGCCGAAGTGCGCGCCATCGGCGTGGCCGGGCTGCTCCACGACGTCGGCAAGGTGGCGATCCCGCACGAACTCCTGGTCAAGCCGGGGCGCTACAACGACGACGAACGGAAGGTCATCCAGCGGCACCCGATCGACGGGGCCAAGATGATTCTCCAGCGCGAACGCGGGCTTGGCCTGGCGGCGGTGGTGGCCTACGAGCACCACATCTTCCTCAACGGAGAAGGGTATCCGGCGCTCCGGTTTCCGCGGGCGTGTCACTATGCCAGCCGGATCGTCCACGTCTGCGACATTTACGACGCCCTCTGCACCGACCGACCGTATCGGCAGGCTTGGGAGCCGGAACAAGCGTTGACCTACCTACTCGAGCAGTCGGGCCGGGAACTCGACCCGGACATCGTCCGGGCGTTCAACGACATGATCGCGGAGGCCCTGGTTCGCCGGCTCGACATGAACGCCGAGTCGAACCGGGAGACGCCGGTCGAGCCCGCCGCCCCGGCGGCCCAGGCCGAGCTGCCGGCGGCGGTCCCCCACTTGTGCAACGGGGCGGAAGGGGCGAGCGTATTACCCGCCCAGGCGTGACGGTGCCGCCGCGGGCCCACGCCCCCAATCACGAGTACGGAGCCGACCGACGATGGCTGACGAGCAGCTGACCCCCATTGCCCCGACGCGGGTTGCCCAGGAGTTGAAGGCCCTCTCCGACGGACGGGCCTCCGGCAAGTTCGACAAGGACGAGTACGAACATCGCTTTTCCCGGATGATCTCGGAGTTGCGAGATCGGCGGATCGCCGGCACCCGGGCCGAGATCATGGCGGCCCTGACTCCGCTCAAGGTCGCCGGGACGGTCACCGACACCGACTGGATGCGGCTCGTCAAGCAGCTCGGGCTGGGCTGATCCCGCCGGGCGGCACTGACCTCGAGGGGCGAGCAGCGGCTCGCCCCTCGGTTATTTTCAGACCCATGACCATCGCGTCCCGTCGCGTCACCCCCACCGTCGCCATCGATCGCGTCCAGGTCGGGTCCTGCCACCCGGTCATGGTCCAGTCGATGACCAACACCGATACGGCCGACGTCGCCGCCACGGTTCGCCAGGTGGCCGAACTGGCCCGGGCCGGCAGCGAGGTCGTCCGGGTCACGGTCAATACCGACGAGGCCGCGGCAGCGGTGCCGCTGATCGTGGACGAATTGGATCGACGCGGGCTCTCGGTGCCGATCGTCGGCGACTTTCACTACAACGGCCACTTGCTGCTGACCCGGTTTCCGGCCTGTGCCCGTGCCCTGGCCAAGTACCGGATCAATCCCGGCAACGTCGGTGGCAAGCGGCACGACGAGCACTTTCGCGCCATCATCGACGTCGCGCTCGAGAATGACAAGCCGGTCCGGATTGGGGTCAACTGGGGCTCGCTCGATCAGCAGCTCCTGACCCAGATGATGGACGAGAACGCGGCCGCCCCGGATCCAAAACCGGCCCGCGACGTCACCATGGAGGCCATGGTGGAAAGCGCGGTTCGGTCGGCGGCCGCCGCCGAGGCCGCGGGGATGGGCCACGATCGGATCATTCTCTCCGCCAAGGTGTCGGGGGTTCAGGACCTGGTGGACGTCTACCGGATGCTCGCCGTCCGCGCCGACTATCCGCTCCATCTCGGCCTTACCGAGGCCGGCCTCGGGATGAAGGGCATCGTCGCGAGCGCCACCGGTCTGGCCATCCTGCTCCAAGAGGGCATCGGCGACACGATCCGGGTCTCGCTCACCCCGGCGCCGGGTGGCGACCGGGCCGAGGAGGTCCGGGTAGCGCAGCAGATCCTCCAGTCCCTCGGCCTCCGGAGTTTCCTGCCCCAGGTCACGAGTTGCCCCGGCTGCGGGCGGACCACCAGCACCTTCTTCCAGTCGATGGCCCAGGACATCCAGTCCCACCTGGCCGCCCGGATGTCCGAATGGCGGACCACCCGTCCGGGGGTGGCGGAGATGAAGGTCGCCGTGATGGGCTGTGTGGTGAACGGACCCGGCGAATCGAAGCACGCCAACATCGGGATCTCGCTCCCCGGCACGTTCGAGGAGCCGAAGGCGCCCGTGTTCGTCGATGGCCGCCTGCTCAAGACCCTCAAGGGCGATCGGATCGTGGCCGAATTCCTCGAGATCCTCGAGGACTACGTCGCGGCTCGCTACCCGGCCGCGGTCCCGGTCGAGGGGTGATCATCGACGGGTCGTGGCTCGACCGCCCGCTGGCGGCGATCCCAGTGCTGTTCGGCGCGGGCCTCGTCACCAGCCTGACGCCGTGTGTCTATCCGATGATCCCGATCACGGCCGGCGTGTTAGGCGGCGCGGGGGCGGTTGGCCGCTCGCGCGGCCGGACCGTGGCCATGAGCCTGGTCTACGCGCTCGGCCTGGCCTCCGTCTACGCGACGCTTGGCCTGATTGCCGGGTTGACGGGGTCGTTGTTCGGCACCATCAGCTCCAATCCGTGGGCGTACTTCGCCATGGCCAACCTGCTGCTCCTGTCGGGCCTGGCGATGCTCGATTTCATTCCGATTCTGGTGCCGGAACGGCTCCTCGCCTGGGCAGGCCGGTTCGGGGGGCAGTCCCTTGGCGCGGTGTTCCTGATGGGCGCCACCTCCGGGCTGGTGGCCGCGCCGTGCGGGGCGCCGGCCTTTGCGTCGGTCCTGACCTTCGTGGGCGCCACCCAGAGCGCGGTGCTCGGTTTCGTCTACCTGTTCGTCTTCAGTCTCGGGATGACGGCGTTGCTGATCGCCATCGGCATCTTTTCCGGAACCCTGGCGGCGCTCCCGAAGCCGGGTCGCTGGACGGCGTGGGTCAAACGGGCTGCCGGGATCCTGATGCTGGCGATGGCCGAGTACTACCTGGTCAAGATGGGACAAGTCTGGTTCTGACCCCCACGGGGGATTCGAGGAGGCGATGTGCGGGGTTTCCTGGTTGGACTCATGCTGGTCGGTGGGGCAGTCTTGGGGCCGGGGGCGGCGGCGCAATACGACGCCGGGATCGCCATCGGGAGCAAGGCGCCGGTCATCTCGATCAACGATCTCGACGGAAAGCCGACCGATCTCGGGGCGTTCATCGGCAAGAAACCGGTGCTGCTCGAGTTCTGGGCCACCTGGTGCTCGGTCTGCAAGACGCTGCTGCCGGAATTGGAGCGGGTCCGGAAGACCTATGGCGACCAGGTGACGATGATCGGGGTCAACATCACCGTCAACGACTCCCGGGAGCGAGTGCGCCGGTACCTCGCGGTTCACCGGCCGCCGTTTCTGGCCCTCTACGACGACCGGGGGGTGAGCAGCCGGGCCTATGAAGTGCCGACCACCTCGTTCATCGTCGTGGTCGACCGGGCCGGCAAGGTGGTGTACACCGGGTCTGGTGAGGAGCAGGACCTGGTGGCGGCGGTGGCGAAGGCGGTCGCGAAGTGAGGCGCCTGGTGGTAGGACTCGCGCTGGTGGCGTTCGGGACCGGGGTGGGAGTGGCCCAAGAACGACCACTCCGGGCGGGAGTGCTGGGCAGCCCATCGGTCGGCAAGCCGGCCCCGGAGGTGGTGCTCCCCTACTTCCAGGCGACTGGTCCGGGGCCGGTGGACCAGCCGTTCCGCCTCTCCGCCGAACTGGGCCGGGTCGTGGTGCTGGTCATGGGTGGGGGCCTCGATTCGGTCAGTCGGACGGAATGGCGACAAGTGGCTGAACGGGTCGGCGGGTTAGCCGGGCGTTCGGTGGTGGCGGTCGGCGTGGTTCGGGCGCCGGCGGAGGGAGTCTTGGGCCTGGCGGTTGGGGTGGGGACCGAAATCAAGTTCCTGGCCGATCCGGATGGTCGGGTCCACCGAAACTGGGGTTTGGGGCGGGGGCCCCGATCGTGGGCCGGATTCGTGGTGGCCGACGACGGCCGGCTGCTCTGGGCTGGCCGGCTTGAGCTCGGAACTGGGCTCGGCTGGTCGGATCTAGAGGGGGCGGTTGGTCGGGGTCGGACGGCAGCACCACCCTCGAGGTAGCGGGTTTTCTTCGGCCTCAAACAGCCATTTGGTGTTGCAGGGGGGTCCGGAGCTGGGCGGCGTCTGAACCGCCTCGGATTCGGACAGGGCCCGCAACAGTGCAATTCTCAGCAACTTGCGTCGTGGCAATGTGATGCGGCACGGCCGTTGCTGGCGATCGTATGAGGCTTCGCCAGGGACGAATGGCCTGGTGAAGGAAATTGATCCGATGCGGGCGGCAAGGGGGCTGGCGGCCGGGGTGCAATGAGCCAAGCTGTGGAAGAGGATAGGGTTAGGTCCTTGACCATGGGTGGATCGGCGGTTAACTTGGCGCGTTGTTTTCTAGTCCGGAAGCCAGGTCATTTGAGGTTGGAACCGGCCCATATGGTCGGGCGGCAGTGCCGCTCGGTCCGGGGTTGGATTCCGGCCATGCAGATGGCGACGGTGCCGGATCGGGGCGGGGAGACCGATCGGAGCGAGGAGCCGCGAATGTGCGCTGGCTCACAGCGGCCGGTTCGTCTTGCCGCTACTGTAGTGTCGATGGAGTGGCATCAGGCTGGGCGCAAGTTTTTTCATAGGTTTTGGCTGGAAACACCGCAGGCTCACGTTCATAGGGGGAGTTAATGAACAAGGTTTACCGTTCCATGCTGTTGTCCGGCATCCTGGCCGCTGGTTTGGCCGGCTGCGGCGACGACGTGACGGTCGTCGATCCGCCGACTCCGGTTCCGCCGACCCCACAGGTCCGGGCGGTCGCGGTCGCTCCGGACAACGTCCAGGTCAGCCCTGGGCAGACGATCCAGATGTCGGCTGCCGTGACGGCGGACTCGGGGGCCACCCCGACCGTCACGTGGAGCACCTCGGACGCTACTCGCGCCACCGTCAATGGCACGGGTCTCGTCACCGTCCTCGCTGATGCGCCGTCTGGCCCCGTTGCCATTCGCGCCACCGCGACGGCCAACAACAGCTCGGCCTCGGGTGTGGCCACGCTGAACGTCGTTGGGACCACGGTCACTGGGGTCAGCATCACCCCGTCGACCGCGACCGTCAACGCCGGCACCTCGCTTTCGGCTCCGCAGACCGTGCAGCTCGCGGCCGCGGTCCAGGGCACCAACAATCCGGCGCAGACCGTCGCTTGGTCCTCGCTTGATGCGGCCTTGGCCACCGTCAGCGCCTCCGGCGTGGTCACCGCCAACAACACCGCCACCCCGGGCAACGTCGTCATCAAGGCGTGCTCGACCGTCAACACCGCGGTTTGCGGCACCATGGCGCTTACCGTGATCGTCCCGAGCCCGGCTTCGGTCCAGGTTCAGTCGGTCACCTTCAACGCCGGCGGCAACGTCGTTCCGGTCAACCTGACCAACGTCTTCGGCCAGATCGAAATCGCGCTGAACGTCGAGCCGGGCGCCCGGAACATCACCCGCGTTGACGCCCTCATCGGCGGCCAGGTCGTTGCGACCCAGACCTTCTCTTCGGCTGCGGCCGAGGCGGCGGCTCCGGAAACCGCTCCGACCACGATCGTCCTCAGCACCAACACTGCCCAGGTCCGGCAGAGCGGCGGCATCTTCGTCCCCGTGATCTTCAACGGGAACTCGGCGATCACCGCCAACCTGTACGTCGCGGGCTCGAGCACCCCGATCGCTTCCAACGCGGTCCCGGTGGTCATGAACAACCCGGATGCTTTGATCCGGACCAACTCGGCGAGCCTGACCCCGACCTCGAACACCCCGTCGGCGGTTTCGCTCAACGATGGCAACACCTATTACAAGGGCAGCCAGGACGTCGCCGGGTTCCACTACGTCGCGTTCGGCAAGGCCGTTCCCGCCTCCGCGTCGCTGAACTCCGACGTCTGCGGTGGTTCGAACAACCTCGTCCCCGGCTCCGCGTCGGCCACTGGCGGCATCGCGCTCGCCGGGACCTTCGATTGCGCTGGCGTCGAGGGTGGTAACGACGTCACCGGCGTTGCTGGCACCGCGTACGCTGCGGGCGCCGTCGGCCCGGATGGTACCCCGTTGACCCCGCCCGCCGGCATCTCGACCACCGGCAGCGCGTTCCAGCTCAACGGCGAGAACCGGTGGAACATGATCTCCCCGGCCGTCGGCCCGAATCCGGGTTCGACCTGGGTTGACAATGCGGCCCCGGCCGTCACGATCGACAACGTGGCGTTCAACGACAGCTTCGACCAGCCTTGGGTCAACGGCTCCTACGCGTTTGCTCAGGACATGACGGCCGAAGACGGTGGCAGCATCGTCGGTGTCGGTGTCGACGGTTCCGCGTTCCCGCGGGCCCGTGAGTACACCTCGGTCTGTGGCAGCACCAACCTGCCGACCCAGACCGGTGCCGACTTCTCCGAGACGCTTACCAGCAACTCGACCGACGGCAAGCGGATCTGCACCTACGCCGAGGACCTCCTTGGCAACGGCGCGAGCACCGGCGGTTCGAATTACTTCGGCGTCGACATCGTGGCTCCGGCCGTGCGCTTCATGAGCTCCACGGGCGCCACTCCGGCCCCGGCGCTCACCGCGTCGACCGTTTCGTCGACCGCCAACACCACGATCTACTCGATCGCCGCTCCGCCGCCGGCTGAGGCCTTCGGCGTCGAGGCGCTCGACACCCGCTCCGGCTTCCATCAGGGCGCGGCGCTCTCGAACTTCCCGGCCACCTACGTCTTCAACCGCCTCACCGCGATTGGGACCGTGGGCGCCACCATCGCCAGCTACGCGCTGCCGACCCTGCTCAACGACACCTACGTCCGGGGCTCCGAGTTGGAGATCCTGGCCGCTGGCGTCGCGGCGTCGGGCCTCGGGGGCGTGGGCTACTACAACTGGTCGGGGACCGTTACCGACCGCGCCGGCAACGCCAGCAGCACGATCGCCCGGAACTTCGCGGCTGATCACCTGTTGCCGCCGAACATCACCGGTCTCGGCTTCGCCAGCGCCTTCTACACCCCGGGCACGGCGGCGGCGTTCGGCTTCTCGGCCAACGACGACCTCGAGATCATCGATGCCACCGCGGCTGTCACGATGCACATGCAGTCCGGCGCTGGTACGGCCCTCCGTTATCCGTTCGGCGCGCTGTCGCCGCTCGGCGTTCGGTGGGACGCGACCATCACCAACGTGGTGAACGGGGCGGCCGCTTCGATCGGCTACTTCCTGTTCCGCGTCGACGAAATGTGCACCGCGGCGGCGACCCCGTATCCGGCTTGCCCGGCTCCGGTGGTGGCTCCGTACATCAACACCTCCAAGATCCCGTACGCCGGGACCCAGGCCGCGACCGACGCGCTCTATAACGTCGCCGCGCCGGGTGCCAACAATGCGGGCAAGCTGCCGACCCTCGTTTCGGCGAACGTCAACGACGTGGCCAGCCAGCCTGCGGCTTCCCCGATCGCTGCTCCGATGCTCGCGACCCAGTTCAATCCGAGCACCGGTATCTCCGAGCAGTGGGCCCTGGCGGACATCATCAGCTGGAGCGGTTCG
>CADEGB010000115.1 GCA_902826755.1 uncultured Gemmatimonadota bacterium | reverse complement strand
TGGCCTCCCGATCGGCGGGGGCCGGCGGCCGCGCCGCCTAACTTGCGGTCGGGTCCGCCGGCCGGTAGCTTCGCGCCCTATGCCGTTTTCCGAGTTCGGCAAAGTCCCGACCTGGCAGGCTTCGGCCCGCGCCAGGGCGGCCGTGTTGCCCGAGACCCAAGCGCAACCGGTCATCGCGCCGGGATTCTTGGGCAAAACCGTCGTGGTCACCGGGGGCGCCACCGGGCTGGGTCGGGCCATCGCCCTCGAGTTCGGCCGTCTCGGTTGCCAGGTTGCCTTCTGCTTCGTCAACCTGCCGGGGCGTGATGTTCGGGAAACCGCCCTCCTTACCGAAACCACCCTGGCCGCCATGGGGGTCAAGGTCTTTGCCGACTCCTGCGACGTGCGGGATCGGAAGCAGGTCGTCCGGTTCATCGAAGCGGTGCGGGAGCGGCTCGGCGGGGTGCACTATCTCGTCAACAACGCGGGGATCTCGCACGACGGGGCGCTCTGGCGGTTGACCGAAGACGAGTGGTCCGACGTGATCCGCACCAATCTGGTCGGGGCGGCCAACTGCATGGCGGTCTGTGCCCCGATCTTTAGGAGTCAGCGGTTCGGCAAGATCGTCAACATCAGCTCGCATCAGGCCACCCATCCGGGCTTTGGCGTCACCAGCTACGCCGCCAGCAAGGCGGGCCTCGAAGGGATGACCCGGGCCGCCGCGGTGGAACTCGGGCCGAGCAACGTCAACGTCAACGCGGTGGCGCCCGGGTTTGTCCGGACGGAGCGGCTCCAGTCCCTCCCGCCCGAGGTGATCGATCGGGCCCGGGCCAGCACGGTGCTGGGCCGGCTGGCGGAGCCGGAGGACATTGCCCACGTCGTCTCCTTTCTCTGTTCCGACGAGGCCCGGCATGTGACCGGCCAGATCGTCCAGGTCGACGGCGGACTCTCGCTGGAGACTCGGTAGCTTCAAGGTGTGCTTGCGGATCGGTCCCCGGTCGTCTTTTGGGACCGATCCTGCTACCTTTGAGGCTTCTATGTCGAGATGGCACAACGTGTTCCGAGCGGCGGCCGTGGTTGCCTTGGCAGTCGGATCGAGTTCGATCGCGGCGGCTCAGAAGAAGCCAGTCACCCAGGCGTTGGTCGTGGCGTCGGTGGCTGGCCAACCGGTTGCCATCATCCCCATCAGCATGATCGTGGTCGAGCCAACGGTTCCGACCGGCACGATGACCGCCGATCGGCCGACGCTCAAGGCCTGGACCGACTCACTCCTGGTCGAAGGGGCGCTGTCCCGGGCACCCGAGGTCAAATGGGTGCCGCCCTCCGAATTGCGGCGGATCTCCCGGCGGGGCGCCGGCCTGGTGCCCGATCCGGATCAGATGGGGCAGTCGATCATGCGGAGCTGGTCGCTCACCACGGTGCCTGATCCGCTCCGCTCCAATCTCCGCAAGCTGCTCGCGATTGCCGGCGGGGCCCGGTATGCCCTGATTCCCGCCTCGCTGATCTTCAAGGCCGATTCCACCGGCGCCCTGGCCGCCGATCTCTCGATCCTCCTGGCTGACACCCGGACGGGCAAAGTCGTCTGGCGGTCGATTGCCAAGGGTTCGGGTGGTACGCCGGACCAGGTGCTGGGGAAGGCCGTCGCCACCATCTTCCCGGTCGAAGGCGAACCGTAATGGGTTACGACGTCACCCTGATCCCGGGCGACGGGATCGGGCCGGAAATCACCGACGCCACCGTCAAGGCCATCGCGGCCACCGGCGTCGACTGCCGCTGGGACCTCCAACTCGGCGGGATGGCCGCGGTGGAAAAACTCGGTACCCCGATTCCCGATCAGACGCTGGCGAGCATCCGGACCCGGCGGGTGGCCCTCAAGGGACCCCTCACCACGCCAGTGGGTCCCGGGTATCGCTCCGTCAACGTGGCGCTCCGGAAAGAATTCGAGCTGTACGCCAACATCCGGCCGGCCAAGACGATCCTGCCCGGCCGCTACGACGGCATCGACATCGTGCTGATCCGCGAGAACCTCGAGGGGTTCTACTCCGGGATCGAGCACTGGATCCCGACCAAGGACGATCCCCACGCGGCCGGCGTCACCACCGGCGTCACCACCCGGTACGGGTGCGAGCGGATCATCCGGTACGCCTTCGAATACGCCGTCCGTCACGGGCGCCAGAAGGTCACGATCGTCCACAAGGCCAACATCCTCAAGATGGTGAGTGGCCTCTTTTTGGAAGTGGGCCGGGCGGTGGCCAAGGAGTACGAGGGCCGGGTGGCCGCCAACGACATGATCATCGACAACTGCGCCATGCAGATCGTGCTCCGGCCGGAACAATTCGACGTTCTGGTGGCCACCAATCTCTTCGGTGACATCCTGAGCGACGAACTCTCCGGCCTGGTGGGCGGGCTCGGCCTCACGCCGGGCGCCAATATCGGGACCACGGCGTCGATCTTCGAGGCGGTGCACGGCAGCGCGCCGGATATTGCGGGGCAGGGGATCGCCAACCCGTCGGCGCAGATGCTGGCGGCCGCGATGATGCTGGATCATCTCGGGGAAGTCGAGGCCGGCCTCCGGCTTCGCAACGCGGTCGTCGATACCATCGTCACGGACGGAATCCGCACCAAGGATCTGGGCGGTCATGCTACGACTCAACACTTCGGGGATCGGGTCGCGGCTCGGGCTCAAGGGTGACCCGGTCCCGTGCATCCAGTGCGACCGGCGGGAACCCGGGCTCTCCTGGGGCGACTTCTGCACGGTCTGTCGCGAGGACCGGCGGCGGAAAGCCAACCGGGTGGCTCAGCGTTATGCGGTCATCGCCGCGCTGATCCTGGCGGCGTGGTTGCTGTGGAAGACCCCGCCGACGTTTACCCAGCGGATCTTCGGGGCCGCCTCGGTTCTTCTCGTCTACCTGATCATCCGGCGGGCCGTGTCCCTGATCATCCAGGAGTATCTGCCCAAGGAGCTGAAGTGATGCGGAGCCTGATCGGATGCGGGGTCGTGGCCTGGTGCGCGCTGGTGGCGGCCGGGCCGGTCGCGGCCCAGACCAGCGTGACGATTTACCAGGACGGCCGGGTTCTCCAGCGGCGGACGTTGCCGGTCCGGGTTCCGACCGGGCCTTCGACCCATCGGCTGGCCCTCGGCGCGCTGGAGGCGGGGAGCCTGTTTGCCGTCGACCCGGGCGTGGCGATCATGGGGGCCTGGTACGATCCGGCGGTCGATCAGGGCAACGCCATCCGGCGCGCCGTCGGGACCCAGCTGACCTTCGAGACCCGCGGCGCCAACGGTGCGCGGGAACTGGTGGTAGCCACCGTGCTGGGCGTCGATCCGGAACGATACCGGCTGGCTGACGGCAAGGTGGTGTTCGAACGACCGGGCCTTCCGCTCTTCCCGGCGGAACTGGTTCCCGCGGACGCCGCGCTGACCGTGGCGGTCAGGGCGGAGCGGGCCCTGCCGGCGCTTGGCCTGGGCTTCTTCTCGACCGGCGCATCCTGGGCCGCCTCGTACGCCATCATCGTCGGCCGGCCCACCGCGCGGGTCTCGGGCCACGCCACCATCGCCGCCGGGACCCTCCGGATCGATTCGGCCGAGGTTCAGCTGCTGGCGGGGAACGTCGGGAGCGCGCCCAAGGCGCAGTTCGCGCTCCGAGAAGGCCGGGCCGTGTCGATGGCGGCGATGGACGCGGTGGCCGGCGAGGTTCAGGTCGGCGAGGCGCATCTCTACACGCTGGCGGGTCGCCATGCGCTGGTACCGGGGGTGGAGACGGTGGCAGCTCTCTTCGAGCCCGCGTCCGCCCCGGTGGAACGGACCTACACGGTTCGCGGTCAGGTTCCCTTCTACGGCGGGCTGCCCCAGTTCGGCGAGGAGGAGACCCAGCCCGGCCACGCAACCCACCTCGTCAAGCGCCCCGCCCGGACGCCGTTCGGTGATCTTCCGATTCCCGGGGGCACGGCCCGGATCTACGAGCGCGATCCGGCTGGCCGCCCGCAGCTGATCGGCGAGGCGGCCATTGGCCACACGGCGGCGGGTCAGGATCTTCGGCTCGACGCGGGCACTGCCTTCGATTTGACGGCCCGGCGGACCCAAACCACCTACGAGACCACCCGGCAGGGGCAACGGACCATCGCCACCGCCACCTACGTCGTCACGCTTGCCAACGCGCGGGACTCGGCGGCCGTCATCGACGTCCTCGAGCAGCGCGGCGGGGAGTGGAGCGTGGTGTCGTCGTCGCTGCCGGCGGACAAGGTCTCCAGCACCATCACGAGATTCCGAGCCCGGGTGCCCGCCCGAGGCGAGGCCAGCCTGACCTATCGCGTCCGCGTCGTGTGGTAGGGTGACGACACTCGTCCATCTCTCCGACATCCATTTCGGCCGGGACGTCGACCTGATCCAGGTCGGCGCCCTCGAGTCGTTGATACCGACCCTCGGGCCGACGGCCGTGGTCATCTCCGGCGATCTGACCCAGCGGGCTCGTCACGGTGAACTCCAACGGGCGCTGGCTTTCGTCGAAACGCTCCGGCGGACCGCTCCGGTCCACGTGGTGCCGGGCAACCATGACGTGCAGTGGTGGGAAACGCCGCTTGGCGTGCTTGGCCGCGACCGACTCTACGCCAAGTATCGCCAGTACTTCGGGACCGAGTTGTCGCCCCGCCTCGAACTGCCCGGGGTGGTGATCGAGTCGGCCCTGACCAGCCATGGAGTGGCGTTCGGATCGCTGACCTGGAAGTTCTGGAGGGACACGGCCGTGAAGGGTCACCTGCCGGCCGCGGAGGTGGCCCGGGCGGCCGCCCGGTTCCAGGCCGCGCCGGCCGAGGCGCTCCGGGTCCTGGTGCTCCATCACAACGTCCTCCGGGGCGAGATCTCCCGGCGGATGGGCCTGGCCCGGTGGCGGGCCGCCCAGGCGGCCCTGGTGGCTTCCGGGGCGGACCTGATCCTCTGCGGTCACGACCACCAGGAAGCGATCGGAACGTTAGGCGGCTCGGTGGCCGTCTCGACCGCCAGCACCCACACGGGCCGGACCCGGGGCCACCGTCCCTCCGCGTTCAACCTGATCGAAGCCACGGGTGGCGAGTTGCGGCTCCGGCATTACGCCTGGCGTCGCGACGACCGCCGGTTCGAGCCCACCGCCCCGGTTCGGGTTCCCCGCCGCGTCAGATGACGGGGCAGCTGGCGCTGTCGTTCCACCCGCCCCGGACTTTGGTCGAGCGGCTCCGCGCCGCCGGAGTGCCGGCCACCACCGCCATCGTCCTCCACCGGAACCGTCGAGTCATGCTGTCGTTCGACTCGCGGGGATCGCTCCGGGTCCACCAGGGATATGGCGACGCCCCCGACGAAGTGATTGCCGCCATTGCCCGCTGGGCCAGACCGTGGACCCGTCGCCGCGATCGGCAGGAAGCGGCCCGGGTGTTTCTCACCTTCCGGGTCCACGGAGACGCGATCCCGCCGCGCCGCCGCCGCCGGCCCTTGGCCGAACCGGGGGACGAGGAACGTCTGGCCCGGTTGCGGTCCCTCCACCAGCAGCTCAACGATCGGTGGTTTGGCGGGTCGTTGGCGCTGATCGAGATCGTGCTGTCGGATCGGATGCGGCGGAAGTTGGGTCACTACGAGCCGCGCGGCGCCGGGATCCCGGCCATCGCCATCGGCCGCCGCCATCTTCGGCGGGACGGGTGGGAGCAGGTGGCGGTGACCCTGCTCCACGAGATGGTCCATCAATGGCAGGACGAATCGGGGTTGCCGGTGGATCATGGTCCGGCGTTCCGGCGGAAGGCCACGGAGGTCGGTATCGAGCCCCGCGCCACGATGCAACGCCCTTCGGTCAGTCGCCGCTGACTTCCTGACGACTCATCAGCTCGACGGCCCGGACCAGGGCCGAGTGGTCGAGTTGATCCAACCCGTGCGCCGCGCAGACCTGCATCAGCTGGGCCACTCCCGCCGTCTGAGGCAGCGCCACGCCCATGGCTCGGGCACCGGAGAGTGCCAGGCTGAGGTCCTTCTGGTGCAGCGCGATCCGGAATCCGGGGTTGAAGGTCCGCTTGATCATCCGCTCGCCGTGGACTTCCAGGATCCGGGAACTGGCAAAGCCGCCCATCAGCGCCTGGCGGACCTTGGCCGGATCGGCGCCGGCCTTGCTCGCGAACACCAGTGCCTCGCTCACCGCGGCAATGGTGAGGGCCACGATGATCTGGTTGGCGACCTTGGTGGTCTGCCCGTCGCCGTTGCCACCGATCAGGGTGATGTTCTTGCCCATCAGCTCGAACAACGGCTTGACCCGATCGAACGCGCTGGCGGGGCCGCCCACCATGATGGTGAGCGTGCCCGCCTTGGCGCCCACCTCGCCTCCCGACACCGGGGCGTCGAGGTAGTCGCAGCCGAGCGCGTTGATCCGCTGGGCGAAGTTCTTGGTCTCGATCGGACTGATCGAACTCATGTCGACCACCGTCTTCCCGGTCGACAGCCCCTCCGCCACGCCGTCCGGTCCGAACAGCACCCGTTCCACGTCGGGCGTATCCGGCAGCATCAGGAAGACGATGGCGGCGCGTTGGGTCACCTCCTTGGCGGAGGCGCAAACGGTGGCGCCGGCGTTCCGGACCTCCGGCCGCACGGCGCTTCGGGTGTGGACGAAGAGGCGGTGGCCAGCCGCCGCCAGGTGCCCCGCCATCGGGGCGCCCATGATGCCGAGGCCGATGAAGCCCAGGTCCAACGGAGGGGTGGTCATGCGCGTGCTCCGGATGGAGACGATGATTGGGCCCAGGCCAGCCAGCCGAGACCGGCTTCAGTGGTTCCCACGGGTTTGTACTCGCAGCCGACGTGGCCCGCGTAGGCGATTCGGTCGAGGTGGGCAAAGAGGAATCGGTAGTTGATCTCGCCGGTGCCCGGTTCGTTGCGTCCCGGGTTGTCGGCAATCTGGATGTGGCCGATCCGCGGCAGGTGCCTGGCGATCGTTGCGGCCAGCTCTCCCTCCATCCGCTGCGCATGGTACACGTCGTACTGAATCCGCAGGTTCGGCGCGCCGACCTGGTCGGCCAGCTCGAGGGCCTGACGGGTGGTGGTGAGGTAGAACCCGGGGATGTCGAACGTATTGATCGGCTCGATCAGCAACTCGACACCCGCCTTCGCCAACTCGCCGGCCGCGAATCGCAGATTGGTCACCACCGTGTCGTGCACGACCGCCGGGGCGATCCCCTCGGGCGTCTTGCCGATCAGACAGTTGAGCCGCGGAACGCCGAGGCTCTTGGCGTACTCGATGGCCTGGCCCACCCCGGACCGAAACTCGGCAACCCGATCCGGCAGGCAGGCGATGCCGCGCTCGCCACCGTCCCAGTTGCCGGCGGGAAGGTTGTGGAGCACCAGGTCGAGCCGATGCCGGTCGAGCTGCGCCCGCAGCTCGGCCGGGCGGTATGGATAGGGAAAGAGGAACTCCACCGCCGAGAACCCGGCCGCCGCCGCGCGGGCAAAGCGATCGAGGAAGGGCACGTCGGCAAACAGCATGGTGAGATTGGCTGCGAAACGAGGCATTGGGGTCAGGGGGCCCAGGGGTTGGGGGCTCGGGCGGAGAAATCCGTCATCACCTCGACGACGGCCGGGAGCCCCGACGCGAGGGCTTTCCGAATGGCCGGCCCGATCTCCTCGGCGCGCTCGACCCGGACCCCGAAGCACCCGAGATCCTCGGCAATGCGCGCAAAGCTGATGGCGTTGAAGCGGTACAGTTCTTCGGGATTGCCCGGGCGGCCCGCGTATTGGCGCTGGACGTCGGGAATGCCCTGGCTGAAGCCGTTGTTGTTGTTGACCACGGTGACGGTGTTGATGCCATGGCGCCGGGCGGTTTCCAACTCGGCAAAGTGATACCAGAAACCTCCATCGCCAGTGAAGCAGATGACCGGGCGATCGGGCGCCGCGCATTTGGCGCCGAGCGCCGCGGGGAAGCCCCAGCCGAGCGACCCCGCCGCCCGGATGAAGGTCTGGCCAGCCGACGTGAGCTGCACCATTGCCGCGACCCAGATGGCCGAGTACCCGGTGTCGGACACCAGGATCCCGTTCTCCGGGAGGAGGTCGGTGATTTCCCGACAGATCCGCTCGGGTCGGATCGGTGTCTCGGTCGAGTCCCGCATCGGCCGATGCTCCGTCTGGAACTCCGTCACCAGCGCGCGGGTTTTCTCGAGCCACGCCGGGTTGCCGGGGTCTTGCGGGAGTTCCTGGGCCAGCCGGCTCAGGGCGCTCCGGGCGTCGGCCACGACGCCGACGGTTCCGGGGTAACTCCGCCCCAATTCCATCGGGTCGATGTCGATCTGCACCACCGCGGTGCCGATCGGGGGGACGGTCCAATTGTGGGTGGTCTGGTCGCCGGTGGCCGAGCCGACGTAGATGACCAGGTCCGCCTCGGCCACCGCTTTGTTGGCCGACCAAGCCGAATACGATCCGACCACGCCCACGGCCAGCCGATGGCGCTCGTCGATCGAGCCCTTTCCGTTGACCGAGGT
Source organism: uncultured Gemmatimonadota bacterium (assembly GCA_902826755.1). Taxonomy (GTDB): domain Bacteria; phylum Gemmatimonadota; class Gemmatimonadetes; order Gemmatimonadales; family GWC2-71-9; genus SHZU01. The sequence continues at coordinate 3,304 of CADEGB010000115.1, read as the reverse complement.
GGCGACCGGGATGTTCCGGTGTTCCGCCAACGCCACCAGGGCGGCGGCGGCGCCGGAGATCCGGACTCCGCCACCCGCCACGAGGATCGGCCGCCGCGCCGCCCCGATGGCCGCCACCGCCGCGGCCACACTGGCGGCATCCGGCTCGGGGCGGAACGGTGGATATCCGGCGTATAGTGGCTCGGCCATGGGCCGCGGCAGGCCCTCGGCCAGCTCGAGCTCGCGTGCTTCCCGCCCGATCAGGTCGAGGTGCACGGGTCCCGGCTTGCCGGTGGTGGCCGCCCGGAACGCCTGCCGCATCAGGTAGGGCAGCTGTTCGGGTGCCACCACGTCGACGTTGTACTTGGTGACCGGCGAAAACATCGGCCAGTGGTCGATTTCCTGATACGCGTTCCGGTGGAGGAACAACGGCGGCTTCTTGCCGGTCAGCGCCACCACCGGGCTGCTGGCGAGCCAGGCGTCCTGAAGGCCGGCGGCCAGGTTGGCGGCGCCAACCGACTGGGCCATACAGACCCCGGGACGTCCGCTGACGCGGGCATAGCCGTCGGCCATGTAGGCGGCGGCCTTTTCGCTGTGGACCACGACGCGGCGGATGCCCAACTCCTCCATGTCGACCATCGAACGCCGGAGGATGGCGTCGACGTAGAAGACGTGGCTGACCTGGTAGAGGGCCAGTGTCTCGGCGACGTACCGGGCGCCGGAAATCGAGGGTGGTTGAGTCATCCGCTCCTGGACTATTTCGACGTGGGCATCACGAACTCGGCGCCTCGGGCAATTCGCTCCGGCCACCGTTGCATGATCGACTTCTGCCGGGTGTAGAACCGAACGCCTTCTTCGCCGTAGGCGTGCATGTCGCCGAACAGGCTCCGCTTCCAGCCGCCGAAGCCGTGCCAGGCCATCGGCACCGGGATCGGGACGTTGATGCCGACCATCCCGATTTCGACCCGGCGGGCAAACTCGCGGGCGGCGTTGCCGTCGCGGGTGTAGCAGGCGACGCCGTTGCCGTACTCGTGGCGGTTGATGAGGTCGATGGCGGCGGCCGCGTCCGGCACCCGGACGCAGCAGAGGACCGGGCCGAAGATCTCCTCCCGGTAAATCCGCATGGCAGGGGTGACGTGGTCGAAGAGGGTGCCGCCCAGGAAGAAGCCCTGATCCTTTCCTGGCGGCCGATACCCGCGGCCGTCGACCACGAGGGTAGCGCCCTCAGTGACGCCGAGGCCGATGTAGCCCTCGATCCGCTCGAGCGCCTGCCGGGTGACGATCGGGCCCATTTCGGCGGCGGGGTCCATCCCGTCGCGGATGACCAGGGCCCGGGCCCGCTCGGCCAGGCGCGGGACGATCGCGTCGGCCACGTCGCCGACCAGGACGGCCACGCTGATGGCCATGCAGCGTTCGCCGGCGGAGCCGTAGGCCGCGCCGATCAGGCCGTCCACGGCCTGATCGAGATCGGCGTCGGGCATGACCACCAGGTGGTTCTTGGCGCCGCCCAGGGCCTGGACCCGCTTGCCGTGGCGGGCGCCGGTCTCGAAGAGATACTGGGCAATCGGGGTCGAGCCGACGAAACTGAGCGCCCGGACGTCCGGGTGCTCGAGGAGTGCGTCGACCGCCACTTTGTCGCCCTGGACGACGTTGAAGACGCCCTTGGGAAGGCCCGCCTCGGTCAGCAGCTGCGCCAGGCGGAGCGACGGCGAGGGGTCCCGTTCGCTCGGCTTGAGCACGAAGGTGTTCCCGCAGGCAATGGCCACCGGGAACATCCACATCGGCACCATGACGGGGAAGTTGAACGGGGTGATCCCGGCCACCACGCCGAGGGGCTGGCGGAGCGTCCAGTTGTCGATGCCGGTGGAGACCTGATCGGTGAACTGGCCCTTGAGGAGCTGCGGAATTCCGCACGCGAATTCGACGATCTCGATCCCGCGGGTCACCTCGCCCTGCGCGTCAGAGAACACCTTGCCGTGCTCGGCGGTGATCATCGACGCCAGCTCGTTGCGGTGGCGGTTGAGCAGCTCGAGGAACGCGGCCATGATCCGGGCGCGGCGGAGGGGCGGGGTGTCGGACCACCCGGGAAACGCGGCTTTGGCGGCGGCCACGGCGGCGGCCACTTCGGCCGCCGAGCCGAGCGCCACCTGACGGGCCGCGGTGCCGGCCGAGGGGTTGTACACCGGCTGGGTTCGGCCGCTCGTGCCGGGGACCACGGCCCCGTCGAGAAAATGGCCGACCGTGGTGCCGTCGGTGTAGGGAGCCTGATCCGCCATGACATTCCTCACTGGTGGTGAAGTACGTTCGAATCGGGCGCTGGTACCATCGCGCCGCGGGGTCCCGGAAGCTAAACAACCCATGGCCTCGGCGGTGCCGCCGGGTTGGTACTTTGGTCCCGCCAGGCCGTAGTTTATGGATGGCCTCTCCTGATCAGGTCCCGTCGGCGCCGACCCTTCAACGGGGCCTTGGCCTGCCTGAGGCCACCGCGCTGATCGTGGGCGGGACGATCGGTGTCAGCATCTTCGTGGTCCCGGCCGGGGTGGCCAACGAGGTGGGCGCGCCGGGGTTGGCGCTGGTCACCTGGGCCATCACCGGTCTGATGGCGGTCTGTGGGGCGTTGGCGTTCGCCGAACTGGCGGCGGCCATACCGGAGACCGGCGGCACCTACGTCTTCCTCAAGCGGGCCTATCCCCGAACGCCGATCGCCTTCCTGTTCGGGTGGATGCTGCTCTTTACCCACTCCACCGGTTCGATCGCCGTCGTCTCCTCGCTCGGGGCGCTCTACGCCGGGCATTTCCTCGGTAAGGTGCTGCCGTACGGCGCGGTGGCCACCAAGCTGGTGGCCATCGGGCTGATCGCCGCGTTGACGGCGCTCAACGTCGTGGGGGTCCGGGCCGGGGCGCGAGTGCAGAACGTGCTCAGTACCCTGAAGGTGGGCCTCTTTGCGGTGGTGGTCATCGCCTGTTTCCTGTCCCCCGCCGGCGATTCGGCCCGGTTCGGGCCGCTCCTTCCGGACGGCGCGAGCATCGGGACCATCGGCGGCTCGGTGGCGGCCGCGATGATCATGTCGATCTTCTCGTTCAACGGGTGGTTGTTCATCACCCACGTGGCGGGCGAAGTGAAGGACCCGGCCCGGACGCTGCCCCGGTCGATCATGATCGCCGTTGCCATCGTGCTGGTGACGTACCTGGCGCTCAACGCGGCGGTCATCTACGTGCTGCCGTTCGAGCAACTCCGGGTGTCGACTCGGGTGGCGGCGGAGGCCATGGAGGCGGCGGTCGGTCCCCGGGCCGCGGATCTGACGGCGCTGGTGATCCTGCTCTCG
>CADEGB010000114.1 GCA_902826755.1 uncultured Gemmatimonadota bacterium | reverse complement strand
CCGCATCCTCGTGCTCGCCCAGGCGACGCGCCAGCCCCCAGTCCATCACGTACAGCTCGCCGTGCGCGCCCAGCATGACGTTCTCGGGTTTCAGGTCGCGGTGCACGACGCCCTGGCCGTGGGCGTGTGCGACGGCCTCGCACAGCCGCAGGAACAGGCGCAGGGCCGTGCTGCGCGCGCCGACCTCGGCGCGCGCCAGGGTCGTGCCCTGCACGAAGCGCATCACGTAGTAGGCGCGCCCGTCGGCGAGTTCGCCGACCTCGTACACCGGCGGGATGCTGGAGTGCTCGAGGGCCGCGACCGTGCGCGCCGCGGCGTGCAGCAGCTCGGCCAGGGCCGCCGGTGCGTGCGTGTCGTGCACCACCTTGATCGCGACGTCGCGCGCCAGCGCACGATCGCGGGCGCGGTAGACCGTGCCCATGCCGCCGGCGCCGACGCGCTCCAGCACCTCGTAGCGTCCGCCGGGCACCTCCGGCCGCGAAGCGGCCTCCGCCAGGCGGCCGAGGGCGTCGTCGGAGAGCGGTCTCACGTCCAGCTCCCGCCGAGCAGCGCGCGCAGCTCCGCGCGGAACTCCTCCTCGCTGGCCGTCTCCTCGCGTAGGCGCGCGAGCAGGATCTCGCGCAGGGTGCGGCGCGCCGCGGAGAGGTGGTTGGTCACCGCGCTCTCGTCCAGCCCGAGTTCGCGCCCGAGCTCCGCGTAGGTCGGACGCGCCGCCCCGTCGTCGGCCAGGTCGTAGCGCCGGAAGACCTCGGCGCGCGCGCTCTGCCCGCGTTCGGCCAGCACGCGCTCGAGCTCCGCCAGCGCCGCCGCGAACAACCCGCGCCGCCACTCGGCCTCGAACCAGGCCTCGACCGATTCGGGCGCGGGCGGCTCGAGGCCGGAGAGCTCGCCCTCGGCCGTGTCGAAGTCCAGCGCCAGCGGGCTGCGCCCGCCGCCGCGCTTGGCGCGTCCGCGCGCCTTCTCCTCGTTCGCCACGAAGCCCTCCACGGAGAGCCGCAGGAAGCTCCGGAAGCTGCCGCGACGCGCGTCGAAGCGCGTGAGCCAGTCCTTCTCGAGCGCCTGCGACAGGAAGCCCTGGGTCAGGTCCTTGGCCTCCTCGTTCGCCTTCTGGAAGCGCAGACGCACGTACTTGTAGACCGGCTTCCAGTAGGCCCGCACCAGGACCTCCGCGGCGCGCGCGCGCTCGGCCGGAGCCGGCGAACCCATGCCCGCGACGAAGGACGGGCGCGTGCTGGGAAAGGACGGCGAGGCGCCGCCCATCTCGGTGTCGGAACTCACGACGACGGACGTCCGCGCTCATGAGACCACGCCCGGGCGACGCGCGGAAGAGCCGCGCGGGCCTTCGCCCGGTCGCGAGCGCCGCTACAGTGGGCCGCGATGGATCGCATCCTGGGGCTCCTCTTCCGACGCGGCGCGGCGCTGCTCGTGCTGGCGGGCGTCGCGTGCGCAGGGGTCCAGGAGCCCCCGCGCGCACGGCGCCCCAGAACGCCACCGGGAAGTCGACGGTATCGAGCAGGATCAGGGCGATCCGCTGTTCCCGCCGGACGCCAAGCCGATCCAGCGCGCCCGCAAAGCGGGCGGAGCGATCATGGAGCTCGCCGTAGCTGAGCCGCCGGACCGGGTCGACGAACGCAAGCCGATCGGCCCGCCCTTCGGCCAGGTGTCGATCGACCAGATCCACCGCCGCGTTGTAGCGACCCGTGGGAAGAGACCAACGGTCGGCTCCGGACATCGGCCGGACTAGAACGTGACCTTGGCGATCCGCCCGCGCGGACCCGCGATCCACCCGACACCGCTCGTCGTGAACGAGATCCCCCAGTAGTCGTTCCCGTCGAGCATTGCCCAGGTCTTGCCGTTGTCGTCGGACCAAGCCGCCCCCTTCGGCGCCACGGCCACCACCGTCTCGGGTCGCGACGGCACGTACGCCACCCCGAACACCGCCCCGGGGAACGGTGGCCGGGCGGCCACGGTCCAGGTCTTCCCGCCATCGGACGTCACGGCCACGTTGTCGAGGAAGGCATCGGCCCGACCGAGATCGCCACCGGCCGCCATGCCGACGGCCGCATTCCGAAACGCCACCGAGGCGATCCCGGCGGCTTGGCCCCGGACGATCGGCGTCGGAAACGCCACGGTGCCTTGGCCGCCAAAACGGATCGCCCGAGCGCCGCCCGCGGTCCCGATCCAGACGCCGCCATCCGGGTGGATCGTGAGGCAGGTCCCGCTCGCCGCAAACCCGCCTTCGCCGTCGGCCGGAGCCAGCGCGTCGGCCCCGGGGGGATTCCACGGCGTCCAGGTCCGTCCTCCGTCGCTCGTCCGGAGCAACGGAAAGATCCCGGCCGCCGCGTCGCTCACGGCGTAACCCGTCTCCCCTTGGAAATCGATACAGTCGTAGAACCGGGCCTTGATTTCGTTGACGAACGTGAGCGCCCAGGTCCGGCCGCCGTCGGCCGTTCGGTAGAGGCGGGATTTGTCACCGGGGCCGGCCGCGAGGAGCACGGCATGATCGGCATCGAAGGCATGGACGTCCCGGAACTCGAGCGAGTCGGCGCCCGGTACCGTGCCAGCCCGCCAGGTCGTTCCGCCATCGGTGGTTCGGGTAAAGGTGCCGCGGGTTCCGCTGGCCCACACCACCCGTTCGTCGACGGCCCAGACCGCCTGGAGACGCGCGGTGGTTCCGGAGACCTGCTGCTCGACCTTCGGCGGCCGCCATCCGTCGGGACCGGTGGCCGCTTGGACGAGGATCACGAGGGGCACCAGCGCCAGCAATCGTCGCGCGTTCATCGAGTCACCGTCCGGTTGAGCCAGTTTTCGAGCACCCGAAAGGTGCCCTGTGGCGAGGACTGGGGAAAGAGGTGACCGCCCTCGACCGTGGCCCGGTCGGCCCACGGCACCACGGTCGCGAACTTGGCCGTCGACTCGGGGCCAAACACGTCCGAGGTCGAACCGCCGACCGCCAGGATGGGGAGGGAGGGATCGACTCGAGTCAGATCATCCCAGACCTCCGTCTGGACCGACTCGAAATAGTAGGCTTCCCAGGCCCCGGACCACGCCAGGGAAAAGCCACGGCGTGGCACCGGACGGAGAATCCCCTCGACATAGAGGCGCAGCGCGTCATCGCTCCAGTCCCGAAAGAGCGCCTTGTCGCGCCAGAACGCGAACGCCGCTTCGTAGCTCGCAAAGTCACTCCGGCGTTCGCGGGCTCGAGCCGCGAACGGATGGCGACTGGTCTGCCACCCGTCGGCTTTGGCCCGCCGAAATTCGTCGAGGATCCGCGGGGCCAGGATCGTCGGATCGAGCAGCACCAGTCCCCGGAAGAGCGACCGGTCGAGCAAGGTCGCCAACAGGGAGGCCACCCCGCCGGAACTGTGCCCGATGGCCACGACGGGTTCGGTGAGGTGCTCGCGGAGGCCGCCGACCAGGTCCTCCGCCAGTTCCCACCAGGTGCCCGGCCGCTCCGGCGGCGGCCCGGCATCGGGCCAAAGGGCTCGCGGCGGAACCGTCACGCTCCGGTAGTGATTGGCGAGCCCGTCGATGATCAGGCGATAGGTCGAGAGCGGGAACCCATTGGCGGGCGCCCAGTGCAGCACCGGACCGGCGCCGCCGTGGTCGAGAAAGGGATAGGACATGAGCGGCCCGAACAATCGCGGGAACCCCCGAGACGGAGCAAGGTGGGCCGCGGTATCTTCCCGGCATGAACCGGATTGCTCTCGCGACCGCCGTCGCGACCCTCATGACCCCTCGAGTTGCGCCCGCGCAAACGCTCTCCGCCCGGGAGGCCAGGCTGCGAGCCCAGGTGGCGGTCCACTTCGACCAGGCGGTGGACCTCCTGGCCAGGGCAGTCAACGTGTCGAGCGGCACGTTCAACGTGGCCGGCGTCCGTGCCACCGGCGCGCTCTACCGCCGGGAACTCGACCTTCTGGGCTTCACCACCCGGTGGGTCGACCTCCCGCCGGCCATGAAGCGAGCCGGCCACCTGATCGGCGAGTGGCGGGGACCGCGGTTTGCCGCCGGCGGCAAGCGGATTCTTCTGATCGGCCACCTCGACACGGTCTTCGAGGGGGACGGCCAGCGGTTTGCCCGGCGCGACACCGTGGCGCGCGGCGCCGGCACGGCCGACATGAAGGGCGGCAACACCGCCATCATCCTGGCCCTCAAGGCCCTCAAGGCGGCGGGCCTGCTGGACGAAATGCGGATCATCGTGGTCATGACGGGCGACGAGGAGGCCGCCGGCCGGCCGCTCTCGATCTCCCGTCGGGACCTCATCGCGGCGGCCCGCGAAAGCGATGTCGCCCTCGCGTTCGAGGGGGGAGACGCCCGGACCGCCACCATCGCCCGCCGGGGCGCCTCGGGTTGGCTCCTCACCGTCCAGGGCCGCCAGAGTCACTCCTCCGGCATTTTCCGGGACGGCGCCGGCTACGGCGCGGTGTTCGAGGCCGCCCGGATCCTGAACGAGTTCCGCGAACGGCTCTCGCGGCAGCCCTACCTGACCTTCAATCCGGGCACGATCGTCGGCGGCACCGACGTGAGCTACGACACCGCGGCCGTGAGCGGCACCGCCGCCGGCAAGACCAACATCATCGCCAACCGGGTCGTGGTGCAGGGCGATCTTCGCTTCCTGACCGATCGCCAGGAGGACTCCGCCCGGGCCGCGATGCGCGCCATCGTCGCCACCAGCCTGCCCGGCACCACCGCCACGATCACCTTCGAGGAGGGCTATCCCGGAATGCCGCCGACCGACGGCGCCCGCGAGGTGCTCCGGCTGTTCGATCAGGTCAGCCAGGATCTCGGCTATCCGGCCATCGAGGCGCTCCCGCCGGAACGGCGCGGCGCCGGCGACGTGTCTTTCGTGGCCGGCATCGTGGCCAGCCTCGACGGACTCGGTGTCGATGGGTTCGGGTCGCACTCGCCCGAGGAAGGGGTCTATCTCCCGTCGCTCAAGATGGCCGCGGAGCGGGCTGCGTTGCTGATGCATCGTCTCTCCCGCCCCCGGCTCAACCTACCCTGACGCTGGCTCAGTAGCGCGGCACCGTGGGGTCGATCTCGGTACTCCACGCCACGATCCCGCCAACGAGATTGGTCACCGCGCCAAATCCGGCCTGAACCAACTGCTCGGCGGCCTGGGCACTCCGCACGCCGCCCTTGCAGTAGACCACGATTTCCCGGTCGCGCGGCAATCGATCGAACGAGCGCCCGATCTCGCCGAGCGGGATCAACTCGGCGCCCGTGATCCGCCCGATGGTCCACTCATGGGGTTCCCGGACGTCGACCAGGAGGAAGTCGTCGCCTCGTTCCCGCCGGGCAGCCAGCTCGGCCACCGTCAGATCGCGGACGCCGCGGGCCGTGGGGATGTCGCAGGTCTGGTCGTATTCCACCAGTTCCCTGATTTCCCGCGTACCGCACGCCGGGCAGCCCGGGTCCTTCCGCACCTTGACCCGCCGGAACCGCATGTCGAGGGCATCGACCAGGAGTAACTCGCCCACCAGCGGCTTCCCGATCCCGAGCACCAGCTTGATCGCCTCGGTGGCCTGGATGGTCCCGACCAGACCCGGGAGCACGCCGAGCACGCCGCCTTCGGCGCAGTTGGGCACGGCTCCGGGAGGAGGCGGCTGCCGGAAGAGACACCGATAGCAGGGTCCCTCGGCGGTGGCGAACACCGACGCCTGGCCCTCGAACCGGAAGATGCTCCCGTAGGCGTTCGGCACCCCGAGCAGCACGCACGCGTCGTTGACCAGATAGCGGGTCCCGAAGTTGTCCGTCCCGTCGACCACCACGTCGTAGCCCTCGATGATCTCGAGCGCGTTGGCCGCGGTGAGCCGGGTCTCGTACCGCTCGATCCGAGTATGCGGATTGAGATTGAGGAGCCGGGCCTCGGCCGACTCGAGCTTGGAGCGCCCGATGGTGGTGGTGCCGTGGAGAATCTGCCGCTGGAGATTGGAGGCATCGACGGTGTCGAAGTCGACCAGACCGAGGTGACCGATCCCCGCCGCCGCCAAATAGAGCGCCACCGGCGAACCGAGGCCACCGCACCCGACCACGAGCACCCGCGCCTGCTTGAGCCGCTCCTGCCCGGCCAACCCGACCTCGGGCAGGATGACGTGCCGGCTGTAGCGGACCAGTTCTTCGGGCGAGAGCGTCCCCCGACTTGCCGCGATGGTGGTCATGAGGTCAGCCCCCCGCGATGGCGGAGATGACACTGACGTCGTCGCCGTCCTTCAGCGTCGCGTCGAGACCGCCCAGGAACCGGGCGTCCTCGTCGTTGACGTAGATGGTGACGAAGGCGTTGTCGGGCGCGGTGGCCTCGGCCAGTCGGCGACCGAGCTCGGGGTAGTCCCGAGTCAGGAGGCCGAGCACTTCGCCGAGCGTACCTCCGGCGACGAGGTGGGAACGCTGCCCGCCAGCGTGGCGGGCCAGCAGAGTCGGAACGGTGACGGTGACGGCCATGACGAGGGCTCCAGGCGTTAGGCTTCGATGACCTTGGCGACGTCGCCAAGGCGGCTCGAGACGGTCGGGATGTCGAATTGATCGGGGCTCACGGCGTCCGGGGTCTTGAGTCCGTGGGCCGTGATGCAGAGCACCACCTCGTCGGCGGGCCCGAACCGGCCCGCCTGGGCCAGCTTGAGCGCCACCGCGGTGGTGACGCCGCCGGCGGTCTCGGCAAAGATCCCGGTATGCTCCGCCAGGACCCGGATGGCCTCGATCAGCTCGGGATCGGACACCGATCCGGCCCACCCGCCGGTGCTTCGGATCGCATGGATGGCCCGCGGCCCGTCGGCCGGCGCGCCGATGGCAAGCGACCGGGCGATCGTCTTGGGCACCACCGGGGTGATCCGGGAGGCACCGGTCTCGACGGCATGCGCGATGGGCGCGCACCCCGCGGCCTGCGCCCCGTACAACCGGGGCGCGGGCCCACCTGCGAGACCGGCCTCGCGAATCTCGCCGAAACCCTTGTGCAGCTTGCTGAGGAGCGAGCCGCCTGCCATCGGCGCCACCACGGCAGTCGGCAGCCGCCAGCCCAATTGCTCGGCGATCTCGAAGGCGACCGTCTTCGAACCCTCGCCGTAGTACGGCCGGAGGTTGACGTTGACGATACCCCACGCGTACCGGTCGGCCAGCTGAGCGCAGAGCCGATTGACGTCGTCGTAAGTGCCGCGGATTCGAAGCACTCGGGCCCCGGACACGGCCGTCGCGAGGATCTTGGCGGGCTCGAGCGTCTCGGGAACGAGCACCCACGCCGGCAGGCCGGCCCGGGCTGCGTGGGCGCCGACGGCAATGGCCAGGTTGCCGGTCGACGCGCAGGCAATGGTCCGGAGTCCGAGCCCGACCGCCGCGTTGATGGCGGTGGCCACCACCCGGTCCTTGAACGACAGCGTCGGGTGGGTCACCGTGTCGTTCTTGATCCACAGCCGCCCGACACCGAGCAGATCGGCGAGCCGCGGCGCCTCGACCAGCGGAGTAAAGCCGGTATCGAGCGAGTGCACCGGCGTGCCCTGGAACGGGAGCCACTCGCGATACCGCCAGAGCGACGGCGGCCGGGACGCGATTTCCTCCCGCGACGGAAGCCGCCGGGTCGGGTCGTAAACCGGCTCGAGCGGCCCGAGGCACTCGGGACAGATGGCCTGCGCCACGGGGGCGTGAGTAACCCCGCAATGGCCGCAGGCCAGGGGGACGGGCTGGGGAGATACTTCGACGGACGCGACGGTCATGGGGCTTCTCCTCCCACGCGTCGGCGCCTCGATGGCCCGGGAACGAAAAACGCCCGGTGCCAAAAGAGACACGCGAGCGCGTGGCTTTTTAGCGTTTGTTTTACGTGGCCGCAATACGCCTCAAATCGCCACGAGACTTCAGTTGTGACGGACAGAATAGTCAGCGACGCCGGATCCCGCAAGAGCCCGTGCCATTCGGCCCCATCATCCCCCGCTCGATCGCGTTGACCAACTCTGACGCTCGTCGTATGATCGGCGAGCGCGTCCGTTCCGGGCGCTGGGCCCTCCCCGTCAGGATCGTCTCATGCGTGCACTCGCCTGGTTCCTTGCCGCGCTCGTCATCGTTCCGACCTCCGCCGCCGAGGTCGTCCGGGTCGAGATTGGCCGGCGCACCGACGTGCTCGGCGGCCGCTCGTTCGGTTCGGCCGGCGGCTACGAGCTGATCGAGGGTCGAATCCTCTTCGCGTTCGATCCGGCCAACCGGTTCAACCAGCGGATCGTCGACCTGGGCCTGGCGCCCCGGAACCGCGACGGCCGGGTCGAGGCGTGGGCCGATTTCTCCGTGCTCCGCCCCAAGCGACCCAATCCCGACGGCGTGGCGCTGTTCGAAGTCTCCAACCGGGGCCTCAAGTACCTCCACAACGTGCTCGACTTCGGCTCGATGAGTCCGCGCCCGAACGAGCCCGCCGATCTCGGCGACGGGTTGCTGCTCCGCCTTGGTCTGACCCTGGTGTGGGTAGGCTGGCAGCACGATGTGCCCGCGGAGGACCTCGATCGACTCGGACTGGAGGCGCCGGTGGCGCGCGCCGCCGATGGCTCGCCGATCACCGGATTGGTTCGGGCCGATTGGGTCGTGGCGCGGTCCACCCGATCGCTGTCGCTGGCCCACGGCAGCCACCTGGCCTATCCGGCCATCGACCCGGACGGGGCCGAGACTGTTCTGACGGTGCGGGACGGACGATACGCCGCCCGCCGCGTGGTCCCGAAAACGGCCTGGCGCTTTGCCCGCGCCGACGACCGCGGCGAGCCCGTACCGGACGCCCGGTTCATCTACGCTTCGGAGGGATTCGAGGCCGGCAAGATCTACGAACTGGTCTACCGGAGCCAGGACCCCAAAGTCGCGGGCCTCGGCTTGGCCGTCATTCGCGACGCGATGAGTCACGCGAAGTACCAGCCGGGCAGCCCGTTCGCCGCCCGTTACGCGGTCGGCTTCGGGATCTCCCAGACCGGCCGGCTGCTGCGGCAGTTCCTGCACCAGGGGTTCAACACCGACGAGCGGGGCCGGAAGGTCTTCGACGGTCTCCTGATCCACGTGGCCGGCGGCGGGGTCGGGAGCTTCAACCACCGCTTTGCCCAACCGTCTCGGGACGCCCATCGCTACGACACCTTCTTCTACCCAACCGACCTGTTCCCGTTCGCCAGCGCCGAGTCGACCGATCCCGCGTCCGGTCGGGTCGACGCACTCACGGCCAGGCTCGACCCGAGCCACCTGCCGTTGGTCTTCCAGAGCAATTCGGGCTACGAGTACTGGGGCCGGGCCGCCTCGCTGATTCACACCACCCCGGATGGACGCCGGGACCTCGAGCCTCCGCCTAACGAACGGATCTACCATCTGGCGGGCGGCCAGCACGTCCCCGGTCCCCTGCCGCCTCCCGAGGCCAACCGGCTGCCGGGTTCCCGCGCCTACCGGAATCAGCCGCTCGACTACCGGCTTCCGCTCCGGGCCCTGCTGGTGGGTCTGATCGATTGGGTCCGGTCCGGCACCGAGCCGCCTCCGAGCGCCTACCCCCGCATCGACCGCGGCGACCTGGTGCCGATCGACCAGGTCCGGATCCCAACCCTGGCCGACGTGGGTCGGCCCGGCGTGGTCCATCAGCCCGACCGGCTCGATTTCGGACCCCGTTGGGCCGAGGGGATCGTCGATCGGGAACCGCCGGTGGTCGGGGCACCGTTCCCGGTGCTCGTGGGGCAGGTGGACAGCGTCGGGAACGAACTCGGCGGCATCCGGACGGTCGAACTCGAGGTCCCGATCGCGACGTACTTCCCGTGGAACCTCCGGCGCGGCATGGCGGGCGACTCGACCGAGCTGGCCCGGATCATCGGGACCTGGATTCCGTTTCCGCGTTCGGTGGCGGATCGGGCGGCGGCCCAGGATCCGCGCCCCGCCATCGCCACGGCGTACCCCGATCGGGCCGGATACCTGGCCCGGGTACGGCGGGCAGCGGAGGGACTGGTGGGTCGACGGATGCTGCTGGCGGACGATGTGGAGCGGGCGGTCGGCCGGGCGGCCGCCACCTGGGACTGGATCGCCCGTTAGGCGGTCGACTCGGACGCGGCGATCCGGTTCCGGGAGGCTTCGACCTTGACGTAGTGGAGCACGGCGGGGGCCAGGATCATGCCCGGGATGCCCATCAGCTTCTCGCCGATGACGAGACCCACCAGCGTAAGCCACATCGGATTCTTGATCCGGTCGCCGATGATCTTGCTGTTGAGGAAGTACTCGCCCTTGTGGATCACCACCAGGAACATCAGCGACAGGAACGCCATCCGCGGCGACAGGGTGAACCCGACGCTCACGATCAGCGTGTTGCTCATCAGGTTCCCGACGATCGGCAGGAGCCCGAGCAGGAACGTCAACCCGGCCAGCACCGGCGCGTAGGGGAAGCCGTTCCAGAACAGGAACAACGACGTGACGACGGCGTTGATGAGCGAGATGATGATCTGCGCCCCCATCACCGTCTTGAAGCTTTGGTAGAAGGTCCGGAACCGCTCCACCACGTGGAGGAACGTCTGGGAATAGAGATTGTTCCTCCCGGTGACCGGATCGGCGTCCGGCTCTACCCGCGTGTTGAGGAACAGGCTCACCGACACCACCACCCCAATCAGGAACGCCACGACCGCCCGGAGCACCTCGCCGGCGTACTTCCCGACACTGGACAGCTTGCCGCGCACAAACTCGACCGCGTCGCCCTTGAGCGCCTCGTAGTCGTACCCCTCGGGCAACTCGATGCCCCGGCTGTCGGCAAAGGCGAGGATCCGGGGGATCGACTCATCGGCAATCCTCGGCACCGCCACCGCCGCCGTCCGCGCAAAGGCGAAGAAACCGTAGCCTGCCGCCGCGAGCAGGAGCGCGAAAAGGACCACCGCGAGAGCCTTTCGCCCCCCGAAGGTCAGCTTTTCGAGCGCGAAATATCCGAACAGGCCGGTCAGGAGCAGAACGGTCAGGTGGAGCCAGCCGACCAGGATCAACCCGATCGCCATGAAGGCGAAGGAAATCCGCTTCGGCTGCTGGAGGAACGACAGGGCGGGCGGCGGCGGGACGGTCACGACCCGAAACTACCGGCCTGTTGCCGACGGCGTCAACGCCCGCTGTCCGGGGCGGACCCGGATGAGCCCATTTCAGGGCCAGGTCGTCAGGCCGGATCCGCCGCGGGTCTGGTCGCCCCTCGCACCGGTCAGGAGCGGCCGGGAGGTGAGGATCTTGAAGCCGTCGAAGGAGAAGACCACCCGATTGCCCGTTTCCACCTCGCCGGCCGCGGTGCCGGCGCGAACCCGAGCGATCGCGTCCACCGCCTTGGCCAGCTGGGCCGGATTCGCCACCGCCGTGTTGTGCGCCGGCAGCAATCGGGTCACCCCGGGGGCCAGTGCCGCCAGGCGCGCCATCGAGCGCTGATACTGGTCGAGGTCCGTTTCAGGGACATACAGCCAGAGCGTGGCGTCGTAGTACGAGTCGCCGGTCCACAACAGCCCCGCGACGCGGTCGATCAGGGCCACCGCGTCCGGGGTATGGCCCGGGACGTGGAGCACCTCGAGCACCCGCCCGCCGAGGTCGATCGAGTCGCCGTCCGCCACGGTCCGGGAGCGGGTCCAGGCGCGGGTGACGAATCGGGCCGTGTCCGCCCCGACCGGCGGACCGTGACAGAACGCCCCGGGCGCCACCTCGCCGGCCAACTCGTGGTGGGGAAAGCCGGCCATGTTGGCCCGGGTGTACGGCGTCTCGACCGCCAGCACCGAGTCGAACTCGGCGTTACCCCCCACATGGTCGTAGTGGGTATGGGAGTTGAGAACCAGGATCGGCAGCGAGGTTAG
>CADEGB010000113.1 GCA_902826755.1 uncultured Gemmatimonadota bacterium | reverse complement strand
CCTTCATGGCACCTTCTGAAACGGGTGTCCGGTCTGAAGCCTAACGACTTAGTGTTCAGCGGCGGGCGCCGCTCGGAACTGAGCGGCCGCGCCATCCACCGATCACACGCGGCGGCGCGGCCGCGACTTGGGAAGCGGCGCTTCGGCGCCCGTCCGTCTGCAACACTGGGTTAGGCGGCCCGACGGCGCCGACGTTCCGCCGTGCGATGATCGAGCGAGCGCCGCCGAAGCCAGGGAATAACGCCAAGCCCGGTAATCGCTCGGCAGACCGTATTGGTACCGACCGCCACAAGGCCCGCACCAACGATGGGGCCAAGTGGCAGCACGGCCCCGGTAGCGAGGCCGGCGGCGGTCAAGAGGCAGCCCAGCTGGCCCTCAGCGATCCGAGCGATTAGCGAGACCCGGCCAGCAAGGGCTGAATCGTCTTCCGGGTCACGGGGCGGTGGCGTCGCAACGCCAACGGCCGTCGGCGGTTGCCGACCGGGCGGCACCAGCGCTATCTGCTCGTCGGGAACGGGTTGGAAGCGCCTTCGCACCGTAGTGACCTCCGTCAGGGCTGTGCGGTACGACTCGTATATCGGCAGCCCGCTGGGTTCTGTCAACTACCCCGCCTCCGGATCACGGCTCGCTGGCAACGGACGCCAGGTGCCTCTGCCGACTGCGTGCAGCGTCTACGCCGTGGCAGGAGACTTAGCGCGGGCCGCCTAACGACATAGTCTTAACTGGCGGGCGCCGCATCGGGCCTGAGCGGCCGCGCCATCGTTCCAACAACATTGGGGCGCGGCCGCGACTTTGCGAACCGGCCTTCCGGCGCCCGTCCAGTTCAAGACTGGGTTAGGTGGCCGCTACCGATGGCTCGCGGCAACGTCGCCGTTGGTCAAGCGGTAGAATCGCAAGTGACGAAAACCATCAGCGTCTTCAAAGGTGCCCAGGAGCCCGTCTGCGTCGACCTGGTTGATCTGCAGTCCTGGTGGCAGGCTGATGTCACCTTCCCACCGCCCAGTGCTGTCGAATACGCTCGCCCGGACGGTCTCGCCGATTGTTGGGTCTCCGTAGGCCGCCCAGATCCGACCGTCATCGGCTAGCCATACGCCGGCAACCGGCGGGCGGGTTCGAGACGACGCTCTGAGAAGGGCGGGCTCGAGCTCGGCTTGCAGAGCGACCGGTAGACGGTCACGCCAGGTAGCGACCGCCCGCTCGAACTCGGTGGAGGACACCGCTCGAACCTCTGATGGGCGCCGAATGACCGTTAGCAGAGCACCCGTTTTGGCCCGGATCTCGATCTCGAACCGAGCCCCCGATGCGAAGGCGAGCCGTGACCCACGGGCATAGAAGCTTGGCCTCGGAACGAAGAGTGGAACCCCGTAAGTGTTCGTGGCCTCACGAGGGTGGCGTAGCTGCGGCGCGCTGGGAAAGGCGAATAGCGAGTCCCAGGAGGCCATGGCCGAGTCAGCCCGGCTCACCGTGGTGATCGTCACGGCGGTCAGTGCGGTGCTGCTCGCCTCGTGGGGAACGTTTGTGACGAGCAGGAGCGATCCGTCGTCGAAAGTGCCCCGTACCCACGCCATTGGTCGGTCCGGCGGGGAGGTAAGGATGGCAAGCCGGACGAAGCTGAGAGCAGGGGACCAGCGCTGCAGGCGTTGACTCATGGGTTCGAAGGTGAGGACGCTGTCTGCGGACAGAGGGAACACGAAGCCCAAGGCGACAAACTCGCCGGGGCCGGCCCCCGACCGGCCAATGTCTCGCACCCATCGCCCGGCCGCGTCGAAGACCTTGACCTGCGTCATAGCCCAGCTGGTCGCGAGGATCCTTTTGTCCGCCAGTCTCAACGCCGACACTGGGCTGCTGACGAACTCGGCCTCCCGCCCAGCCGATGGCCCGATATCGATCGCCGGGGCCGAGTCCAGGGTGAACCGCAGCCCGGACGGCGTGATATTGTCCACGATCCGAACGCCGGCGCTGTCGATGACACGGAACTGCGGCGCACCGCGGCCGCTGCACCCGAGCAGGATCGCCGTCAACGCATGGAATGCGAGTCTTGGCATAGGCTCATGGCGTACTTAGGATCACCGCGCCGCCTTGAACGTCGGGGCCACCTAACGATTGGTTTTCAGCTGCGGCCGCCACCAAGATCTGAGCGGCCGCGCCATCCACCGATTGAACATCGGGGCGCGGCCGCGACTTGGCAAGCCAGACCCCCGGGCGGCCGTCAGTCTGCAAAACCCTTGTTAGACCGCATCAAAGCAGGGTCGGCGGCGGTGCGAATAGAAGCTCGAGGCCTGACGCCGCATGGTCAATGAAGTCAGCGACGTCAAGAATGGCCGCCGCATCGACGGTCTCTACTTGATCCCGCAACCCGTGGCGGGCCTTGGCCGACCGCTTGAAGCGTACCATCTGGTCGGGCTGCAACGGGACACTCTCCCAGAAAGAGTGCATTAGGCGATTGCGTAGCTCCTCAGCGCGAAAACACTCTGCCACGACCCCATCGAGCCTAGTAGGATCAATCGGCGCTGGATCTGGTCGTTCGAGGTCACCATCGCGGAGCCGCGCCAGCGAGGCGATTAGGTGGATCTTGCTGCCGAACGACAGCTCCGCTGCGACCGTATAGCCGGCCAGTTCATCGGCTCGCAGGCGGCCAACGATGACGCGCGAAGCGATCTGCTCGAGCCAGCTGAAGGCCAGGACGACATGGCCAAGGGCAGAGGTAACCGAATCGGGGGCGCCGACCCGTTCTTCGTAGGTCTTGCCAGATGCGATGCCGGCGTTGAGTGGGGTTGGGTCTGCCGTAGAGGGACCCTCGGGATGCGGTCTAACTGGTATTGGGTCGCGGGGGTGCACCGCGCCCGATTCATTCCCTGCAGGGGTCGCCCCGGCACCCAAGACCCACCCCCATATACTGTACCGTGCGCCGCCTAAACAGGCAACGCTACGGCGAGGCTCCCCCTCCTTCCCGGTCCCGTCCCCAGAATCCCTGCGCTGGCCGGCCGCCACGGCGCGTCGGCCTCTGCGCGGCATCCCAGGGGGCAGAGACTGCACAGGACGCGGTAGATCCCGGCAACCCTGCACACCCTGCAGGGGTTACGAATTGGGCTGCATTCGCCAGGCTAGGCCCTGGCCCCCATTTTGCCCATCGATCCTCCTTGTCCACCCTCCTTGCGTCCCGTCAACCGAAACTCCCGTTCCACCCGGTCAAGGATGCTTCGTCTGACGGCGCCGTCGGAGCCCACCTTCCCCAGAGATCCGCGCCCTGCCGACATCGATCTGGTTCGGCGTCGGGTTCGGCCTTAGAATGAGCCCTCGTCGGACCGCCGTGGTCCCGCCCCCCACGCCGAATCGGGTCTCCAGTCATGCCAGCAACCGACATCACGCTTCTGGACGGAGCCATGGGCACGGAACTCCGAGCCCGCGGTGTCCGGGTGCGCGACTACAAATCCTCGTTGTGGTCGGCGCTCGCGTGCGTCGAGGCGCCCGATGCCGTTGTTCAGCTGCATCGGGAGTACCTCGACGCTGGCGCGGATATCATCACGGTCAACAACTATGCCGTGACCCCCGTGCTCCTCGCCCGCGAAGGCATGCAGGACGCGCTCGAGGCGCTGACGGCCAAGGCATCAGAGTGCGCCCTGATGGCGCGCGACGGCGCCCGGAGGCCGGCCCGGGTAGCCGGCTCCCTGCCGCCGCTCAACACAACGTTCGCGCCGAGCCTGGTCGGGGATTTCGAAGACAACGTCGCCGGATACCGCCGCATCGTCGCGGCGCTGGCCCCCTATGTAGATCTGTACCTTTGCGAAACGGTATCGACGGCGGACGAAGCCCGGGCCGCCGCCGTCGCGGCGCAGGAATCGGGCAAGCCATTCATGGTCAGCTGGACGATCGAGCGAACCGGTCATTTCCTTCGTGGTGGTGACAGCTTTGAGATGGCAGTGGAGGCGTTGCGGGACTTTTCCCCGGCCGCTCTGCTCGTCAACTGCGCCAGCTGCAACGCCACCACCGCGGCGATCCAGCGAATCCGCGACCTGACCGACCTCCCGATCGGCGGGTACGCCAACCCGGTGCTGGAGGAACCCGAAGGCGGTGAGCCGGAGTCGGTCATCTCCGCCCCCATTGGACCGGACGACTATGCCGCGGTCGCCAAAGGCTGGGTGGCCGATGGGGCAACGATCATCGGCGGCTGTTGCGACACGAACCCGGCCTTCATCAGCGCGCTGCGACGGGTTGCCAGTGGTGGCAGGCCGGGCCTGTCCTGAGGGGCAGGGCCAGCGCCCGCGACGGGGGATGGCGTCCGCCGTCCGCAAACCCTCGCTGCGACGGGTTGCCGCTTACGGCGCTCACCGCATCCGGCCGTACTTCCGGAGCGCCGCCACCACCCGGTCCCCGGGCAGTCCGTGGGCCCGGATCCCATCCGCCCCCGTCGTCGTCTCGGCAGCGAGCATCGCGTTCACCACCGCCTCCTCGGTCGCGTCGATGGTGGCCCGGAAGAAGCCATCGATCTTCTCGTTCGCGAGCATCTTGATCTGGGCCACCGGCGACACCTGTCCGACGTAGTTCGCGGCCCTCGCATCCTCGCGGTTGGCGGTCGAGAACGCCAGGAAGAGATCGCCCGATCCGTTGGCGGCCCAGCTGCCCAGCCGGCCGAGTCCCATCCCGACGCGCCGAACGATCCGCTCCAGCTGGTGAGGAAGGAGGGGGGCGTCGGTCGCCACGATCACCACAATCGACCCCCGCCCGGTTTCCGGGCCGGTCACGTCGTCGTCGAGGCTTCCGCCCTCCTGGCGGGTCCCGCCGGTATCGGCGCACCGCGGGATCCCGCGCGACCAGGGGCGCGAGAGCGGGCCGTCGAGGGTGGTGCAGAGCCCCAGGTCGGTGATTTCCCGGCCGACCGGTGCCCCCAGGATGTGGAGGTCACCGAAGTAGTTGCACTGGACCAGCACGCCTAACGTGAACGCGGTGGTGGAATCGACCGCCACCACCCGGGACGAGGTCCCAATCCCGCCCTTGAACCCGTTGCAGCCCATGCCCGTGCCCCCGCCCACCGCGCCCTCGACCACCCGGCCGGTCCGGGCGCTGTCGAGCGCAGCAAAGACGTGCGCAGACTTCACGTGCTCTCCGTTGGCATCGTTCAGGAAGTCGAACGTCTCAGCCACCAGTGGGTAGCTGAACAGGAACGGCCGGCCCCGGGCGATCTGCCACTGGACTGCCGCGTCTCGCACCGTCCCGACACTGTGGGTGCCCGTGAGCAGGATCGGGCCCTCCAGGAAGCCCGACTCCTTCACCCAGTTGGTCCCGGTCATGTCGCCGTTGCCGTTCTGGTTGAAAGTGGCCGCCATCACGAAATCCCAATCGCCCTGGGGCCGGGGCAGGATTGCGGTGACGCCGGTGCGGACCGGTCCTTCCCGAGGCACCAGCTTGCCGGCCCCGCGAACGATGGTGGCGTGTCCGACCGCCACGCCGGGCACGTCCGTGATCGCGTTGTTCGGACCGGGCCGGCCTGGAAACGGGATGCCGAGATCGCGGCCCCGGGGCCGGGTCTGGCCGGCGAGCTCGGTGGCGACCATGAACAGGAGCAGCAGGGGTGGGCGCATGGGAGGTTCCCTTGGATGGAGTCGCGGTGCCGATCCGAGGCTCACCGACGCGGAGTCACCGCATGGACCAGCGATCGGTTGGCCATGCGCGCGCCACGGGGTGATGAGGAGGCGGGCGGAACCTAGCGCCGACCCGCGGATCGGGCCAGACGCTGTGCGGTCTCCAGCCAAGCCCGTTGACGGTCGTTGGCTCCACTGGAACCTCGGGTTGCGGAGAACCGATCCTGGTTGGGCGAAAGGCCCGGTGATAGAATGAGGCGATTCGGACCATCAACGTCGCTGGCCCCCTACGTCGATCTCTACCTGTGCGAAACGGTGTCCACCGCGGAGGAAGCTCGGGCCGCCGCCGTGGCGGTGCTGCGGGACCTTACCCCGGCGGCCCTGCTCGTCAACTGCGCCAGCTGCAACGCCACCACGGCCGCGATTCGGAGCCTTCGGGAGTTGACCGATCTTCCGATCGGAGACGGGTCACCGCTGGGTCGGAGGTTTACCCCCGTTTGCCGAGCCCGAAGGCTGGACCCGCACGGGCACGCGCGTGGTGAGCGCCGGTCCATACACCGACGTTACCTCGAGGGCCAACGTCGCCGCCCCGGTCGGGGTCACGAGCACGTCCATCGTTTCCCCGGGAGCCAGCCATTGATCCGCCGCTGTCTCCACCCGCCGGGCCGACGGTAACTCGGCCCCGTCCTTGGCCACCGGCGTCCAGCGCAGGACGGTGTCCGCCTCCAGGAGCCGCACCCGTTTCAACGACACGGCTCCGATGCTGATGAGCCGGAGCCGATGCGTCGCACCGGCCGTGAGTTCGAGCGGCGCGGGGTCGCGCCGGCCGTTGATCATCGACGGCGCCCCGCGAGTGCGGATCGAGTCGGTCGTCGAGTCGCCGAACACGATGATGCGCTCGAGCAAGTCGGGCCGAGCGCCGGGCGGACGGACGATCATCGCTCCATAGAGCCCGCCCGTCAGCTGCGCCAGCTCGCCGGCGTGGCTGTGGTAAATGAACGTGCCGGCCCGGGGCGGCGTCATCCGCGCGACGAACGAGTCACCCGGCACGATCATCGGGGCGAGGTGCTGCCCGGTGCCGCTCCAGCCGGCGACCCCGTCGTAGAGGCTCTCGAGTTCCATGCCGTGCCAGTGCACCGCGGTCGGCTGGCGGCTCCGGTTCACGACGGTGACGGCGGTCGGCTCGCCCTGGCGCAGCTCGAGGGTGGAGCCGGGCAGCTCCAGCGAATCGCGCGCCGGCTCGCGCCCGTCCCGCTGGAGCACGTAGCTCAGCGACGGCTTGCCTTGGCCCGGGGCCGCTCGCTCCGTGACCACGATCCGGTGGCGGCGGCGCGGCGCTTCGAGCGTGGCGGGCGGCCCGGTCGGTCGGATGCTGATCGCGGTGACGAGGCCGGCCATCACGTCGGTGACCACGCCGTGATTGGCATGGGCGGCGGGCGTCGCCGCGGCGCCCAGGCGCAGCACCTCGTCGATGTGATTGATGGTGTGGCAGTGGAACAGCCAGTTGCCCGGCCGCTCGGCCTTCCAGGCCATGGTCATGGTGGCGCCCGCCGTCAGGTACTCGGTCACGACCAGGCGGGACGCCGCGCCGAGCGCGCTGTCGACGAACGGGGTGCCGCGCGACTGCACCTCGAAGTAGGCGCCGTGCAGGTGCATCGGGTGGACGTGCTGGCTCAGGTTGAGCACCCGCCACCGGATCGAGTCGCCCTGGTCGTACTCCAGTCGTTCGGTAAAGGGCCACGACCGCCCGTTGATGGCGTAAACCTGCCGGGGGCCGAAGGGCGATGCGGGGTTGGGCAGCGAGTCGTCCCACGCCGTGATGACGAGGACGCGCTCCCGCGCGTTGGCCGCGCGCGAGTCGGTGCCCGCCGGATCGACGATGAACGCGCCCACGAGTTGGGAGTCGTCCCGCCGGCTCAGGAGGTTCGGTGTGGCGGTCGTCCGCGCGACGTAGGCAAAGGTCCCGACCCGCTGTGCCACGAAGCGCACCTCTCGGGACTCGCCCGGGGCGAGTACCACTGAGTCGCGACCGCCGTCGTGCTCGTGGAGGCCATGCATCGTGGCCCGCTGGGCCAGATCATTCCGGATGGTGATTCGCATCCGGGTACCGGCCGGGACCCGGATCAGCGGACCCGGCACCGACGCCGGCCGCCCCGCCTCCGCCAGGCCCGCCACCTCGACGTCGAGTGCCGTCGGCGCGTTGGGGCGCCAGGTCGTGCGTCGCAGTTCGAGGGCCAGCGTGTACTCGCCGTCCCGCAGCACCCCGGCAATCTCGCGATTCGGATTGGTCGTGCCGTCGTCGCCGACCGGGCGTGGCGCTGGGGCGCCGAGGGCCACGAGGGCCACCGACCCGGCCAGGAAGAGGGCGTGCATGCTCTGACGCGCGCGGCGGTTCGTCAACTTCGATCCGTGGGTTGAGAGGGAACGACGGTAGAAGCCGGCGATGCCGCCGATCTACCGATCGAGCACCGGCAAGTAGGCCCGCCACGGGCCCACGGCCTCGCGGTACTGCTTGGCCATGACGCGGGTGATCTGGGCCAGGTGCCCGAGGTCATGCGCTACCCAGGTGGCCAGCAGCTGCCGCAGCGACACCGGACCGAAGGCCGGGTGCTCGCCCAGGCGGGCCAGCTGTTCGTCGCCGAGTTGCCACGACTTGAGCACGCCCAGATTGGTGGCCCGCAGTTCGGCAAACTCGTCGAGCAAGTCAGCCAGCGGCTTGCCCGCGCTTTCCCGGAACTGAGCGAATCGATCGTAGGGTTCGAACCGCCGGTCAGGCCCCGGTCCCAACACGATCCGGGCCCGCCCCATCCAATCGGTCCGTTCGCCATGGATCAGGTGGCCGACGATCACGTACGGGCTCCAGGTGTCGGGACCCTCGTCGGCGTCGGTCCATGCGTCAGGGAGACCGAGCAGCAGCGAGCGCAACGTGGCTGGGGTCCGCTCGAGGACCGCCACCGCGCGGTCGAGATCGAATGATTGGGCAGTCACGCGTGCGCTACCAACTCCAGAAGCGTCCCGGCGCCATGGCCTCGATGCCCTCGAAAGTGGCCTCCTTGGCCATCAGATGGACTAGCGCCACCGCGGTAATCCCCGCGAGCAGGATCCCGTTCCGGCCGTACCCCGTGGCGTACCAAAGATTCGGCAGGGTCGGTTCGGCCCCGACGATTGGCAAGCCGTCCGGAGTGGCCGGCCGGAGGCCCGCCATCCGCTCGGTCACCCGCGTGGCCGCCAGCGCGGGGATCAAGCTCTCCGACGTGGACCGAAGGTCCGTCTCGCCCCGGTCGGTGACGTCGGCCGCGAAGCCCGCGTGCTCCATGGTGGCGCCGCAATAGGCGCTGCCGTTCCGTTCCAGTACGTAGCCGTGGGAACCGAACACGATCCCGGGCGCGAGCTTGGCCGGCCACGGCCGGACGATCATCTGCCCCCGGACGGGTTCGACCGACACCGGCCGTGGCAATCCGGTCAGCCGACCAGTCCAGGCGCCCGCGGCCAGGACGACGTTCCCGCCCCGATAGGTGCCCTTTTCTCCTCGAACGCCGGTCAGGCGACCATTCTCGATCAGCAGGCCCGTTACCGCGTCGGTGACGAAGGTGGCGCCCCGCCGGGCCGCGCTCTGGCGGAGGGCTTCGATCAGTCGGACCGGATTGACCGAGCCGTCGTGACTGGCCCAGAGCGCCCCGTCGTTGGCGCCGACGTGCTTGAACTCGCTCCGGACTTCTGCCGGGTCGAGCCACTCGCTCCGATGGCCGTGCTGCCGCTGCCACGCCACCGCCTCGCGGAGCTGGTCCGCCTCGGTCTCGCCCCGCGCCAGCCGGAGAATGCCGCCGTCGAACAACTCGATGTCGACGTCGGTTTCTTCCTTGAACTCGGTCGCCTTGTCGCGATAATACTCCCGGCCGGCGATCCCGAGTTCGAACAGAGGGTTATCTTCGCGGGGGTCGATCTGGGGGGCCAACAAGCCGGCCGACGCCCGCCACGCCTCCCCGGCTCGGTTGCCGGGATCGACGACCAGGACTGAGCGGTCGGAGGCGGCCAGTTCGCGGGCGCAGGCCGCGCCCGAGGCGCCGGATCCGACTATGATAACGTCAGTAGAATTGGGCACTTAGGATGCCTACGAAACTTTCTGAAACGTCGCGCGTATATTACAGCGTCGGTCCAGTCCACCAGTTCGGAGGAACTTAATCATGGTCCGGGGTCTCGTGGGTTTCGCTGGGTTCTTCATCCTCTTCGTGTTCGGGATGAAGGTCATCGGCTTCTTGATCGGCGGACTGATCGGCCTGGTCCTGAAGCTGGCGTGGTTTGCCTTCCTTGGTTGGATGATCTACACGGTCATCCGGGTCTTGAGCCCCTCGACGGCTGACCGGATCCGCGAAATCATCCGCGGCAAGCCGAAGGAAGCCTAACCGCTTCTCCTCTCCCCCCAACGGGCCGGGGCGGGATCCGAAAAGGGTCCGCCTCGGCCTATCGGGTTTTTTCGTCTCCCAACACCCCCCAGACGAGCAGCGGCATCAAGATTTCGTGGTGCCCGGTAATCTGGATCCCGCGACCCCCATGCTTGGTGGGCCGGCGGACGACGTTCATGGCAGGCCGGTAGTGCCGGATCATGTCGAAGTCCGCCGCCAGGAACTCGCGAGGCTTGCCCGCGCCAAGGTTCCGGGCCACGGTAAGGGCCTTGAGGAAGACCTCCGGCATGATCACCGCGCTGCCCCAGTTCAGGACTACGCCGCCGTCGTCGAGCGTGGGGAGGGATCCCGCCAGCCGATCGAAGTCGAGGAGGCTGGTTCGACCGATGGCCGCGCCGTCGGCCAGGGGGTGCTGATGGATGATCTCGGCGCCGAGGGCCGCGTGGACGGTGACGGGGATGCCGGCGCGGTGGGCAGCGACGAGCACCGAGGCATCGCCACCGATCAGATCTGACCTCGCAGCAAGGGCCGCGGACAGACCTTCGCCCAGCCCCTGGCCGGCCGCGGCCGCGGCGTTGATGGCCAGGTTCATTTCCCGGCCGGTTTCTTCCACCATGCCGAAGGTCCCGTCGCCCAAACCGCTTTCGACGTCTTCGCTGGTGCCGCCAAACGCCGCTAGCTCGAAGTCGTGGATGGCGGCCGCGCCGTTCATGGCCAGGTGGGTCACGACACCCCGCTCGATCAACCGGACCAGCAGCGGGCCGAGTCCCACCTTGATGACGTGACCCCCGATCAGGAATGCCACGCCCCGCCGCGCGGCGGCCGCCTGGCGAACGGCGGCGATGACGGTCCGGAGATCCCGGGCCGCCAGGGTGTCCGGCAGGCTGGCCAGGAACGCCGCAAACGACCGGTCGCCGCCAGGCGGTTGGGCCAGCAGGGACGCGTCGACTTTGTTGGAACGGAGGGAAATCGGAACGGTCTTGACGCGAGTACGGTCGGCGTCGCGAGGGGCCATCGGTCAGTCGCCGGTGGCCGGCGTCATCTTCTCGATCCGGAGGGTGACCGTCCCCCACGGATACTTCGAGCGGATCTGGACCGGAATCCGGCGGGCATCATCGGTAATCCAGAGCCGCGCCTCGGCCCGATCGGCAAACATGCCTTTGTCGTCGATGACGGGATTGAGCACCAGGCAGTCGACCTTCGATCCGTCCGGCAGGTCCATCCGCTCCCGCTTGAGCACCCGGATGACCAGTGGGTTCTTGTCGTTGATGAAATATTTGTCGAACCGATAGACCTGGCCGATTTCGAGTGGCGTGGTCCGGACGAAGTAGAGCAGGGACGCGTCGTCGAGCGGCTGGGCGGGCGTTGGCTGATGTCCCTCCTTGCCGCGCTGCCGAAAGAACCCCGAGTCGGGAAAGATGTCGTAGTCGCGAAGGTAGGTCTTGTCGTTTTCCTGGCTGTTGTGCCGGAACCGGAGCGACTTGAACTCGTCGATCGACGTCCACGACTCGCTGACGCTGTTGATTTTGAAGAGGAAGTTGCCGCCCTCGATCTGATAGCGGAATCGGAACGTCGGGACGCCGCGGACGGTGTCGAGGGCGGCCACCTGGATCGACGCGTCGCCCAGGCGCAGCATGCCGATCTTGGCGGAGTAGTCGAGCCGTTCACCGATCTGGAACGGGTAGCTCTCGAGCGTCCGTTTTCCCGGGGGCGGATCCGACTGGGGCCCGAACGGGGCCGCGGCCAGCACCAGCGGCGGCAACGCGCCCAGGATCGTCATCCGGCCCCGGGCCCGGCCCCGATCGGGGGCCACCAGGTC
>CADEGB010000112.1:1068-11819 GCA_902826755.1 uncultured Gemmatimonadota bacterium | reverse complement strand
CCTACCATCATCTCCATGGGGATCCTCGGTCGGAAGCCGCTCGCCAGATCGGGGCTCGCTACCGCCTCTTTTGCTATCCGGAAACCGATCCCTGGAAACGGGCGGTCCTGGCACGCGGCCTGACGGTGCTGACCGAGGTGACGGCCGGACTGACCGCCTGGGCGGCGGAGCCGTGACCACCTCGGATCGACTCGGTGGAAGGCCTTCCTACGTCCTCGGCGTCCTGACGATCGCCTACACGCTGTCGTTCGTCGATCGCCAGATTCTCACCTTGCTCGTCGGTCCGATCCAGCGAGACCTCGGCCTTTCGGACACTCGGATCAGCCTGCTGCAGGGGCTCGCCTTCGCGATTTTCTATACGATCATGGGCCTCCCGATCGGGCGGCTGGCGGATCGAACCAATCGTCGCCGGTTGATCGTGGTCGGGATCGTGGTCTGGAGCGGCATGACGGCGCTTTCGGGGTTTGCCCAGACCTTTGGCCAGCTGTTTCTGGCCCGGATTGGCGTCGGGATTGGCGAGGCGGCGCTGTCGCCGGCGGCTTACTCGCTGATCCGGGACTACTTCCCGACCCGACAGCTGGGACGCGCCGCGAGCGTCTACAACGTGGGCGTCCACCTCGGCGGCGCGCTGGCGCTAGTCATCGGGGGCGTCGTGGTCGGTCACCTCGGAACCGGTGGCGAGGTTACGTTGCCGCTGATCGGGACGATCCGATCCTGGCAAGCCGTGTTCTTCCTGGTGGGGATCCCCGGGTTTCTCGTGGCCGCGTTGGTGGCGACGATCCGCGAGCCGCCGCGCCACCAGCCTGCGGGCGGAACCGGGGGATCCGCCGGTGAGTTGCTCCGCTTTCTTCGAACCCACGGACGCCTGATGGTGGCGCATCTCGGTGGCTTCTCGACCCTGTCTCTGGTAGCCTACGGGAGCGGCGCCTGGGCCCCGACCTTCCTGATCCGGACGTTCGGCTGGGAACCGGCTGCCACTGGAACGGCCTATGGGTTGATCAGTCTGACGGCGGGCCCGATCGGCGTCCTGGCCGGCGGCGCCTATGCTGACTGGCTGTACGGCCGCGGTCATCGCGACGCGACGCTCCGCGCGGGGATGCACTCGGCCTGGCTGCTCCTTCCGTTCGTCGTGGCCACGCCGTTGATGCCAAGCGCGGCGGCGGCGTTGGCGCTGGGGTGGGTGGTGACGCTGCTGTTTGCCTTCCCATTCGGGGCCGCCGCCGCGGCGATCCAGGTCATCGCTCCGGCGCCGATCCGGGCCCAACTGACGGCGTTCTATTTGTTCGTGTCCACGCTGATCGGGCTGGGATTCGGCCCGGTGGTGGTGGCGCTGTTGACCGATCGCGTGTTCCAAGACCCGGCGGCCCTCCGGTACGCTCTGCTGGTGGTGGGTGGAGTCCTGACGCCGGTGGCGGCGCTCCTCCTCGGTTCCGGGCTGGCCCCCTTCAGGACTCATCTTCGAGGTGTCGAACCATGAAAATCTCCGGGACGGGCGCCATGGTGGTCGGCGGTGCCTCGGGCCTTGGGGCCGCCACGGCCCGCGCCCTTGCCGGGGCCGGGGCACGGGTGACGTTGCTCGATCGAGACGTCGACCGGGGGCACGCGGTGGCGGCCGAGATCGGGGGAACCTTCGTAGCGGTCGACGTCAGGCAGCCGGACACGATCACCACGGCCCTGACCACCGCGGGCCCACCCCGGATCGTGATCAACTGCGCCGGCATCGGCGGCGGCGGGATCCGAACGGCCGGGAAACGTGGCCCCCATCCCGCCGATCTGTTTCGGGATCTCCTCGACGTCCATGTAACCGGAACCTTCCATGTCTGCCGGCTGGCGGCGGCGGCCATGGCAATCCTGACGCCGCTGGACGACGGCGCCCGGGGCATCATCGTCAACACGTCGTCGGTCGTGGCCCAGGACGGCCCGGTCGGGATGGTGGCATACGCCGCCGCCAAAGGGGCCATCGAGGCCATGACCTTGCCGATGGCCCGGGACCTCGGCCCCGCCGGGATCCGGGTCTGCACCGTGGTCCCCGGCAACTTCGAGACCCCAATGGCCTCCACCCTGCCCGACGAGCTGCGTCAGGGCCTGGTGGCGATGACGCCCTTTCCCAAACGGTTCGGCCACCCCGCCGAATACGCGGCGCTGGTGTGCCATCTGATCGAGAACCCGATGCTCAACGGCTGCATCATCCGGATCGACGGCGGGATCCGGATGAGTGTGGTCGGATAGCGAGGCCCCATGTCGACTGACCCACTGATCCTCTCCGACCGCCCGGCCGATCGAGTGGCCCGGATCGTCCTGAATCGCCCCGCCAAACGCAACGCCCAGAACACCCGCCTGCTCCTGGCGCTCGACGAGGCGTTCCGGGAAGCCGCCCGGGACGACACGGTCTCAGTCATCGTGCTGGCCGCGGCCGGTCCCGATTTTTCGGCTGGCCACGACCTGGCCGAATCCGAACAGGAAGCCGTGCTGGCCACCCGCCCGTCGCGCGTGTGGTCCGCCGGAACCGGGGGGGCCGCCGAACGGATCATGGCGTACGAACGGGAGGTCTATCTCGGCCTATCCGAGCAGTGGCGCAATCTGCCGAAGCCGACCATCGCCGCCGTCCAGGGACGCTGCATCGCTGGTGGGCTGATGCTAGCCTGGCCGTGCGACCTGATCGTGGCCAGCGACGACGCCGTGTTCGTCGACAACACGGTCGGCATGGGAATCCCCGGGTGCGAGTACTTCGTCCATCCGTTCGAGGTCGGGGTTCGGAAGGCCAAGGAGATGCTCTTTACCGGCGATCCAATTTCCGCCGACGACGCGCTCCGCCTCGGCATGGTCAATCGGTTGGTACCGGCGGCCCGGCTCGAGTCGGAGGTCGTGGCCCTGGCGGCCCGGATCGCTACCCGCCCGCTGTTGGCGCTTCGGCTGGCCAAACAGGCGGTCAACGCGGCGGCCGACGCGGCGGGCCGTTCCAGCGTCCTCGAAACGGCCTTCGGGCTCCATCAGCTCGCCCACAGCCACAACCTGGCGGTGCACGGCCAGGTCATCGACCCCGCCGGGGTCGACGCCCGGGTCCGCCGGCCGTGAGACTCGATCAGTTCTTCGAGTGGAGCGTCCGGGAAACCCCGGCCGCCGAGTTTGCCCGTCAGGGCCTCCGTCGCATCAGCTTTGCCGAGGCCGGAGCCACCGTCGGCAAGATGGCGGCGGCGCTCCTGGCCGCCGGCCTTGGCCCGGGCGATCGGTTTGCTTACCTCTCGAAGAACTCGATCGAGTTCGTGCTGGCCTACCTGGCCGCGTCGCGATCGGGCACGGTCATCGTGCCGCTCAACTACCGGCACACGGCCCCGGAATGGGCCACGATCCTGGCGGACTCGGCGGCCCGGCTGGTGGTGGCCCGGGGGCCCGTGGTGGCGTCGATCGACGGACTAAGGGAGACCCTGCCAGACGTCACCGAGTGGGTTGCCCTCGAGCATCCGGCGCCGGACGGCTGGCGGAGTCACGACGCCTGGCTGGCCGCCACTTCGGCCGCGGCGCCCGATCCCGGCCCGACGGAGGAACTGTGCCAGATGTACACCAGCGGCACGACGGGCCGACCCAAAGGCGCCATCCTGACCCACCGGAGCGTCACGACCAACGCCTGGCAGATCGCGATCACCATCCCGCGGCTTCCCAGCCGAGGGGAACCAGCCCTGATCGTGATGCCGGTGTTCCATGCGGGGGCGGCGGGGCAGCTGTTCGGCGGGATCGTCTTCGGGGCCTCCTTCGTGATCCACGAGGAGTTCGATCCCGGGGCGGTGGTGCAGTCCCTGGCCGATGATCGGATCGCCACCTCGTCGTTGGTGCCGGCGATGATCCGCGCGTGTCTGACGGTGGCCGAGGCGGGACCGCCGCGCAGCTACGACAGCCTCCGGGCCCTGTACTACGGAGCCTCCCCGATTGATTCGGGCACGCTACGTCGAGCCCTGACGGCGTTCCGCTGCCCGTTGGTCCAGGCCTACGGGATGACCGAGACGTCGACCGTGATCTCCGTCCTGTCGGCCGCCGACCACGAACGGGCGCTGGCTGGGCAACCGGAGCTTCTCCTCTCGGCTGGCCGGCCGATTCCCGGCACCGAGGTCATGGTCGTCGACGAGGATGGCCGGCCGGTGCCGGTCGGGACGGCCGGCCAGATCCTGGCTCGGGGGCCCCAAGTCATGAAGGGCTACTGGCGCCGCCCGGACGACACGGCCAAAGCGCTGGCGGGGGGGTGGATGCACACCGGCGACGTGGGGTGCTTCGACGCGGCCGGATATCTCTATTTGCTCGACCGGCTCAACGACACCATCAACACCGGCGGCGAAAACGTCTATCCCCGCGAGGTCGAAGAGGTGCTCCTGGCCCATCCGGCGGTGGCGGATGCCGCCGTGGTCGGCGTTCCGGACGATCGGTGGGGCGAGGCCGTGTTGGCCGTGGTGGTGCGGCGGACCGACGCGACGGTCAGCGACCGGGATTTGACGGCACACTGTCGGGACCGGATTGCCGGTTACAAGGTCCCGCGGCGGATCGAGTTCGTCGACTCGTTGCCGCGGACGGCCACCGGCAAAGTGCTTCGGCGGGAGCTGCGGGAGCCGTATTGGAAGGGTCGCGTTCGCCGGGTCGGCTGAGCCTGGGGGGAGGCCGCCGGTCCCGGCGGGCGGCTACTGGCGGGTCAGGATCAGGGTGACGCTGCCAGATCGGGTGGCATCGGCAATGGTGATGAACGCCCGGAGCTCGGGCGGATCGGCCGTGAAGAAGGCGTCGTCGAGGTAGGACGTGTCGGCCGTCTGGGACAGGCGGATCACGTCGTCGCTGAGCAGGTAGGTTCCGGCCAGGTCATGGTCGACCGGGTTCAGCTGGACGCCAGAAACCGCCGGCATGATGAGCCGCCCCGTCGTGGTTCCGTCAGCCTTGAGCTGCAGGTTGACGGACGCCCCGCGGGCGAGGAGTTCGGTCGTGACCCCGTTGAGCTGAATGGTAAAGGTCGTCGCCGTGTACTGACCGGCCACCTCGGCGGGCGCGAGGGCGCCGTCACCGCAGGCAGCCAACCAGCCCACCACGAGCCCCGCCGTCAAGAACCTCGCCGCCACCCGCATGGTATTCCTCCGAAAGCTGCTATGAAAAGAGCCGGGGCGAACCCCGGCTCTCTCAAGATACTCGACCGACCGCCAGCCGTCAGACGCCGTTGGTTTCCCGGGTCGGATGCGGCCAGCACGTGGTGGTGCCGTAGAGCCGGTTGGTGAACGGGTTCGATCCGACCTTCCAGGGGAGGCTATATCGGAGAAGGTCGTTCAAGCGGTGGCCCCCCTCGAAGCTCAACTCCATCTTTCGCTCGTCGAGCAGATGGTTCAAGGCTTCCTGCTTGGTGCTGGCGGTGAGCGCAGGAAGATTGACCTCAGTCTCGGCGCGACGGGCGTTGAGGATCGCCATCCCTGCCGTAATCTGGTCCTGCTGGATCAGGGCCTCGGCCTTGATGAGGTTCGCCTCGATCTTGCTGGCAAGCCGCATCGGGGAGGTCAGGCCGGAGTACTTGCGGGTGACCCAGAGCCGGACTTCCGAGTTGAATGCTCCCTTGCCCGCGTCGATGACCTTGGGCCGGGGGTCCGCCAGGTTCCGAAAGGCGGTGGCGACGGTGTAGGCGCCCTGCTGTTCGGCCAACCGATACAACTTGTTCCACCGGCGAGCGGTTTCCTGACCTCGGTCGGCATTCTTGTTGTACCCGGCCGCCACCTGATCGGCAAAGGTCACGGCGTCCGACCACTTCTTGAGGTCCATCTTGGTCCGAGCCATGCCGACTCGAGCCAGGTTGAGCATGTCGGTGTTCCCGCTGCTGTTGGCGAGGGTGATCGCCTCGGCAAACTGCGCCTCGGCCTTGGCCAACGCCGCCGTCGGAGCCTCTTCTGCCCCGCCGTCGAAGGAGACTCGGCAGAAGCCCTCACCCATCATCAGGTAGGAGTACGCTCCGTACGTCCGGACCTGAGCCATCAGGCTCGACCGACTAGGCACCTGAGCATCGGTCCAGCCCTGGAGCTTCGCGAAAATGTCCTCGGACTGGAACCGAGCGGTGTGAAGCGTGAGGTGCATCCCGAAGTTGTCCTCACATCTTCCGATCACGTAGTCGTTCTCGTCCTTCGTGATGGTGCGTTCGCCCCAGTTGGCCAGCGGGACGTTCGAGTTGGAGGTCTCGTACTCGTCGGAATGGACCGACGAGCCCGACATGTAGTTGCTGTAGGCGCACTCGAAGTCGCCGATGACGCTGCGCGCCAGGACGGCGGCCAGGTTCGGGTCACTGGCCTGCTCGCTCGGGATCTGCCCCGGGAATGTCACGTCGAGCAGGTTGTTGCAGGCGGTCGTCGCTACGGCGGCCCCGAGCATCAGGGTCCGGATCAGACCAGAAGTCGCTTGAGTTTTCATCGTTGGGTTCCTTTCGCCGGATCGCCGGATCAGAAGGTGAGCCGGACGGTGGCCCGGACCCGGGCCAGCTGCGGCCAGGATTCCTGGGTATACCCGAAATTGCCGTTGGTGTCGGTGGACCGATTGGGGAGAATCTCGGGATCGACCCAATTGGCGCCAAAGGCGTCCTTCTGCCCCCGCCACAGGAAAGCCAAGTTCTCCGCCGCCAGGGTCACCGACCCACGGCTGGCGCCGAGCCACCGGCCGAACGACGCCGGGAGGTCGTAGGTGGCCGAGACGGTCCGGAGCCGGGCAAACCCGGCATCCATCAGGCCGGAAATACCCGGGCCGTTCGGATCGGTCCGCATCGCCTCGAGAATCTCGTTGCCGCGGATCGACTCGTAGGAGTTCCGGAAGAACGTGTGCTGGGCGCCCACGTCGCCGACGAGCGCGTGATGGCCACCGACGTAGTCGACCAGCCCGAGAATCCGAAGGCTCGACCCGATTCGGAGCGTGGTGCTGAACGAGCCGTTCCAGGAAGGAGTCGGCCGTCCGGCATACAACCGAGGCGCATTGGCACAGGGAACGAGCGTGCCGTCGCCATCACCCAGATCGGCGCCGCCCTCGCACATCGGATTGGTAGCCACGGGCAGGACCCACGGGCCCGCGGCCACCGTGGTCGGCACCAGCGTCGCGCTCTTGAACCGCTTGTAGAAGAACGCGTTCGGCGCATAGCCGTTGACGTTCCACTGCTGGATGTAGCTCGACCCGGTGAACAACGGGGCGACGCCGGGCCCGAGGTCGACGATCTTGCTGGTGTTGGTGGCGATCGTACCCCGCAGATCGAGACCCCAGCTCTTCTTGTTGACCGGGGATCCGTCGATTCCCAGCTCGATGCCCCGGTTCTGCGTGCTCCCGATGTTCAGGAACTGAACCCCCGGGAACCCGCGGGACGTCTTGAGTGGCGCCGAAATGATGGCGTCCTTGATGTCCTTGTTGTAGTAAGTGAACTCGATCCCAACCCTCTGATCGAAGAACCCGGCATCGAACCCGAGTTCGGTCTCAACGCCGATTTCCGGCTTGAGGTCGGGGTTGCCGAAGTTGCGGGGCGTCACGCCGCCGAGGCCCAACGATCCCACCGCCGTTCCGTACGTCTGCAGCGCGGAGAAGACGTCCGGCTGGAGACCTGCCTTGCCCCAGGCTCCCCGCAGCTTGAGCTGCGAGAAGACCTTCTGATTGGCCAGGAATGGCTCGTCAGAAAGGACCCACGACACGCTGAACTTCGGGTAGTAGGCCGCGTCGAAGTTGGAGCCGAAGGCGCTATTCCCGTCGGCGCGGAGGGCGCCGGTGACGAAGAGCCGGTTCTTGAAGGCAAACTGCTCCTGGACGTAGACGCCGAAGGTCTTGTTCTCCTGGAACGACTCGGCCGCCGCCACCCGGGAGCCGCTCCCGACGTCGCCGGGACCGGGGACCGCGAACTCGAAGCCCTGGGAGACCTGCTGATCGAACTGCTTGTAGTAGTACTGGGCGCCCGCCGACGTCGTGGCGATCAGGTTCTTGCCGATGTTGAGGTCGGCACTGGCGCCGTAGTCGATCGTAAGGAAGGTCGACCGGAGCTGGTTGGCGAGCTTCTGCCCGAGCGAGGCCGCAAAGAACGGATTGTACCCGGCCGGGTCGCGGTAGACCAACTGCGACGACTTGTTGTTGGTGAAGTCAGGCCCGACGGTGATCCGGTGCCGGAGCCAGCTGAAGGGCCGGTGATTGAGCTGGAGGCTGAAAGTGGTACGGTCGATATCGTCGATGCCTTCGACGCCGCCGTAGTCTTCGGGGCGATAGAACTGGAACCCGTGGCCCGCGCCGTTCCAGCCGGTCTTGGTGGTATCGCCGGTCGGCTCGCACCAGGGGAAGTTGCAAGCCCACATGATGCTGGTGGTGATCGGCTGGGTGCCGGACGCGCCCCGGGTCTTGGCCCGGATGGTGCCAAGGCTCAGGTCGACCTTGAACTTGCTGTCGGCCGTGGAGTAGCTGAGGTTGGCCCGGCCGGTGTACTTGTTCTGCCAATTGTAGTCGACCGGCCCTTCGTCTCGATTGAAGTCGGTCGAGAAGTAGTACCGGATGGCATCGGTTCCGCCGCTGATGCTGGCGCCGGCTGAAATCGGCATCCCGTTCGAGAAGATATTGGGGCCGTAGGTCTTCCCGTCGAGGCCAACCCGCTGGATGTTCCGCTCAACCAGGAACTCCTGCACGTTGAACTCGACGATGTCGGCCGCATTGCGATAGTCGCCGCCCCGCTTCAGGTAATAATTGGTCGGATAGCGGCCTTCCGGATCAGCCAACCAGTTGCTGCCGGCCCCGAAGTGCGTATCGAACGTCGGGCGTCCGGCCCGGCCCCGCTTGGTGATGATCTGAATGACCCCGTTGGAGGCCTCGGTCCCGTAGATCGTCGCCGCCGAAGGGCCCTTGAGCACCTCGATGGACTCGATTTCCTCAGGATTCAGGTCGTTCAGCCGGCTGGGCTTCTCCTGCCCGTTGAACGCCACGCTGGCGACGGCGGCCTGGTTGTTGGATCGAACGCCGTCGATGTAGATGAGCGGCTCGTTCGACAAGCTCAAACTGCCGGAGCCTCGGATTCGGGTGGTCCCCCCCGTTCCGATGGCGCCGCTGGCGCGCATGATCCGGACACCCGGAACGTTGACGGACAGCATGTCCTGGAGCTTGGCCGGAGGGCCCGCGATCTGGAGGGTGCTGGCAACCTGGACCTGGCCAATGGCGTTGCCCAGGCTGCGCTTCTGGGTCTCGCCGGCCGTGCCCGTTACCACCAGTTCATCGAGCTTGACCACCAGTTCGTTCATCTCGATCCGGACGTTGGCGGCACCATCGGCCGCCGTTGCGTTCGCCGCCTGGTAACCGATGCGGGTCACTCGCAGCCGGATCGTCCCACCAGTAACGCCAGTCAGGCGGAACTCGCCGCGGGTCCCGGTTCGGCCGGAAATTTCGGTCCCTTCCGCTCGAACGGTGGCGTCTGCGAGGGGGCGCCCGGTCTTGGAATCAACGACGGTGCCGGCAACCGAGCCGGATTGCGCGACAACCGGACTGGCGAGGATCAGGGCAGCCACTGTGACGAGCGCAGCGGTACCGATCCGACGCCAGACTCCTACGGTTGCATGCGCGAGGCTGCGAACCATGGTGGTCCTCCGTTGGACAACGACTTTTCGTGATAAACGCGACTGGGGGGCAACGATACTGTATTCAATTTCGTATTCATGAACCCTTCGCGCAAGGCCCGCCCGTCATCCAATGCTGACCGGGCCCACCCGCCAAGTCGCCAGAAGCGCAACGGCCCACCCGGGGATTCCCTGGGCGGGCCGCCGTGCTCGTTGGGGAGGGCTAGGCTAAAGGCCCGGCCCGCCGGTCAAGGCATCGTGGCGGGCCCGGACTTGTTGGCGTACTTCTGATACCAACTCATCATGTACAACTGGGTCCGGATGAAGTTCGACGGTTTGGAGCTGGTGCCATGGTACTCCCCGGCAAAACGGAGAATTTCGGTCGGCACGCCCAGCATCTTGAGGGCGGCAAAGTATTCCTCGGTCTGCGGCATCGGCGTCCGAAGGTCGAGCTCACCCGTCATCAAGAGGGTCGGCGTCTTGACGTTCTTGACGTACATGAGCGGCGACTGCTTGAGCCACGGCGCCGGATCTTCCCAGAACGGCTTGTCGAAGAAGTTGCCCGTGAACAGGGGAACGTCGGCCTGGCCGGAGAAACTGAGCCAGTTGATGACCGGGCAACGGACCGCCGCCGCCGCGAACCGGCAGGTGTGGCCGATGACCCAGCTCGACAGCACCCCTCCCCCGCTGCACCCGCCGACGTACATCCGGGAGGTGTCGATATAGCCTCGGCCGATGACCGAGTCGACGCCCGCCATCAGGTCCTCGTAGTCGACGCTGGGATAGGCCCGCTCGATGGCGTTGCCGAACCCGGTGCCGTACCCCGTGCTCCCCCGCGGGTTGGTGTACAGGACCACGTTGCCGTTGGCCGCGAAGTTCTGGTACATGTAGCTGAAGCCGACGTTGTACATCCCGTGCGGTCCGCCGTGGATCTCCATGATCAGCGGATACTTCCGGGTCCGGTCGAAATTTGGCGGCTTGACGATCCAGCCATGAACCCGCGCCCCGCCGGTGGAGGTGTACCAGATTTCCTCCACCTCGCCGAGCTTGACCCGCGCCAACACGTCACCGTTGACGTCGGTCAGGCGGGTCACCTCGGTCGGCTTGACCAGGGCCAGGCGGACCACGTCGCCCGGCTCATGGTAGGACGAGCGGGTTCCGACCGCGATCCCGTTTTTCGAGATCGAGGAA
>CADEGB010000112.1:0-1058 GCA_902826755.1 uncultured Gemmatimonadota bacterium | reverse complement strand
GCGCGGCGAATTACAGTTTGGCGGTCCCCTTGTCCTGGGTGCCGAAATAGACCCCACTGCCGTCCTCGGCCCAGACCATTCCACCGACGTCGCGATCGAGGTCACCCGACCCGAGCCGGGCGTTCCCGCCGTCGATCGCCATGAAATAGAGCTCGGACGTCTTGTAGCTCTTCCGGGTCGAGTCGTAGCCCGCGTACGCGATCGTCCGCCCGTCCGGCGACACCGACGGATCGGTCCAGGTTCCGGTCCGGGTGGTCAGCTTGCGCATCTGCCCGGTTGCCACGTCGACGATATGCAGGTCGGAGTTGCGGTAGTTCAGGTCCCAATTCGACTGGAGGTGGCCGTCGAAGACGATCTGCTTGCTGTCCGGCGTCCAGTCATACCCCACCCCGCCGTTGAGCGCATCGAACTTGGCGCCGACGTCGAACTCGCCCTTGGTGATCTGGCGCGGCGTCCCGCCGTCGGCCGGCACCACGAACAGGTGGTTGTAGGCCAGGGCCATGAACCCGGCCCGATCCTGACGGTAATGGAGGTCGGTGACCCGCCGGGGAGCCGGCGTCCACTTGGCCCCAGCCGGCGCCGCCGGCATGCTGATCCGCCAGCTGTTGTCATACGGCACCGACATGCTGAACGAGAGCCACTTGCCGTCCGGTGACCAGTCCAGATTGCCCGGCGCCTCCGCCAAGCGCGTCACCTGCGAGACAGCTCCCTCCGCATCCATCCAACGAACAAAGATCTGGGCCTTGCCGTCGGCCTCGGCGATATAGGCGATCCGGGTGCCGTCGGGCGACCAGCGCGGACTTCCGCCCTTGAGCAGGAACCGCTGCTTGGTCCCATCGGCATTCATCAGCCAGAGCGCCGAGTCCCACCGATCCTCGAGCTGGTTGATCCAACGGCGGGAGAAAACGATCTGGGAGCCGTCCGGCGAGATCTGCGGGTCGGCGACCTGCTCCCAGTTGAGGTAGTGCTGGACGGTGAGCAGGGTATCGGACGCCGTCTCCTGCGCCATCGCCGGGCCGGCCGCGGCCGCCAGCAGGCCGGCCAGCAGCGCGCCGCCG
>CADEGB010000111.1 GCA_902826755.1 uncultured Gemmatimonadota bacterium | reverse complement strand
CCGAAGTCCCAACCCCGTTTCCCTGTCGCTACGCCTGCTTCATCCATCCCCGCCGCCGCCCCGGCGAGCAGGGTTTCGGCGTCATCACGGCTTCCGGCGAGAGCCTCCCACTGACCGTGGCATTGCTCGCCGCGCTCCAACGGGTTCCCACTTTATTCGAGGGACGCGCTCGGGTCATGGTCGGACCGGCCACCGGCTCGGACTCCCTGATCCTCGCTGACGAAGGGACCTGGTCGGTGCCCCTCCCGGTGGGCAGCATCTCCCTCCGGCTCGGCTCCGACGACGGCCTCGGTGATCCGGCGGACGCGCCGGCCCAAACCCTGACGCCCTCGCATCAGGGCCCCCACCTGACGTTGCTCTCCGCCACCCGCCCGGAGGGCTGGCCCCTCTGACCCAGGCGGGAATTCAACGATGGCTCTCCGTCGCTACCTCTGGAGCCGCCGCACGACCCGACCGGGCCGCGCCGAAGTGAGACCGCCGTTGGCCACCACCGCCTCGCCGTTGACGAGGACCCAGGGAATCCCAACTGGGTAGTGGTGCGGGTCAGCAAAGGTGCCGACCTCCGCCACCCGATCGGGATCAAAGACCGTCAGGTCCGCCACGCAACCCTCCCGCACACAGCCTCGATCGCGAAGCCCGAGCCGCGCGGCGGGGAGGCCCGTCATCTTGTGGACCGCCTCGGAAAGGGACAGCACCTTCTCGTCCCGCACGTAGCGGCCGAGCACCCGCGGGAACGTCCCGTAGTTGCGAGGATGGACCGTCCCTTCGCCGAGCCGGGTTAGGGCGCCGTCACTCGCGATCATGGTGCGGGGGTGCTTCATGATCCGGCGGACGTCGGCTTCATCCATGACGTGGTACACCGTGCCGGCCCCGCCCTTGAGAACGCCCTCGAGCACCAGCTTTACCCCCGTCTCGGGCGTCGGCGGCAGACCGCGCTGGATGGCCCAGTCGGCCAGCGTCTTGCCCTGCAGCGACCGATCCCACCCGACGAGCGCGAATTGCACTCGTTTCAGATCCGCGCCGCCGCGGTCGTTGAGGATGAGATCGAGAACCCCGCGTTCGATGCTGTCGCGGAGGGCCGGCGTAGCCAGGCGCTGCCGCAGCGCCGCGGTTCCCCCGGCCAGGGCCCACGGCGGCACCAGGACATCGAGACCGGTGTAGCTCGCGGGGTACGGATACTGGTCGATC
Source organism: uncultured Gemmatimonadota bacterium (assembly GCA_902826755.1). Classification (GTDB taxonomy): domain Bacteria; phylum Gemmatimonadota; class Gemmatimonadetes; order Gemmatimonadales; family GWC2-71-9; genus SHZU01. The sequence goes on along the minus strand of CADEGB010000111.1, from coordinate 10,643 downwards.
ATCACGTCGGTGCCAGCCTTCACGGCGGAATCGACCATTGCCAACGTCGTGACGCTCCGACCCCACGCGTGTCGGCCCACAGCCTTGTGGTGCGTGAGAACCACCGGAATCTTCGCCTGCCGCCCGATCTCGAGTGCCTCCGCCACGCCGTCGATGAGGCCGACGCCTTCCTCCCTCAGATGCGACGTATAGATCCCTCCGGCCCGCGCCGCCACCACCGAGAGCGCCACCACTTCATCGAGTCGCGAGTAGACGCCCGGCACATAGCGGAGTCCGGTGCTGAGACCAAACGCGCCATCGCGCATTCCCGCCGCCACCATTGACTCCATCCGCGCCAGCTCGGCCGTCGTCGGGGTCCGGTTCTCCGTCGCCATCACCGCGCGACGAACGCTGTTATGCCCGACGAGGTACGCGACGTTGATGCCGAGCCCACTCCGGTCGGCGGTTTCGAGATAGGGTCCCAACGGAAACGGTCCGCCTCCATCGGGGCCGCCGAGGGCCAGCGTCACGCCCTGGCGGACATGACTCTCCGCGGCCGGGAGGGCCGGCAACGGTTCGAGGTGCGCGTGGAGATCGATGAACCCGGGCGCCACCACCAGTCCGGTCGCGTCGATGATCCGTTCGCCATCCGTCGAGGCGATACCGCTCCGTTCGACTCGGACGATCCGGTTCCCGATCAGCGCCACGTCCGCCCGGAACGCCGGCGCGCCGGTTCCGTCGAGGACCGTTCCGCCCCGCAGCACCACGTCATAAGGCGGTACCTCCGCGCCTCCTGCCACGGGCATCGCGCCGGTCCGCGCCGCGACGATCCGGTCGAGAAGCGCCAAATACGCCTCCGCCCCGACCCCGGCTCGTCCCGGCACCGGCACCGTCTTGTGCGCCACCACCAGGTCGAGCTTCGGGATGACGGTGATGAACTGCCCCACGGCCCCGATGCCGGTGTAGGCACCCTCATAGACGCCGCGGTTCCACGCTCCATCGAAAACCCACCACAGGTAGCCGTAGCCAAACCGCCCCCGGCGCCGAGCCGATGGGAACATGTCGTTCACCGGAGTAATCGCGCGGGTGCTGGCGCGCACCCACGAGGCCGGGACGATCTGCTGGCCGGCCCAGGACCCGCCCCGCAGCATCAGCAACCCGATTCGCGCCATGTCGCGGGTGGTAAACCACATCGGGTAGGCCCGATGGATGGAACGGGTGGTGTCGCCCTCCTTGCGCTGGAGGTCGCGCCGCCAGTCCTGCATGCCCAGAGGACGAACCAGATCCGCCTCGAGCGCGTCGTAGACGTTCCGGCCGTCGAGCTGCTCGTAGATGGTGCCGAGGACGTTGAAATCCCAGTTGCTGTAGAGGTACTGGGTCCCATGACGCCGAGAGCCGCGGGCCGGCGCCGACGCCAGGTCGTCACCCGCATACGATGCCTCGTGATAGACACCCGACCGGGCCGCGAGAAGATCCTGGATCGTCGCCTCCTTCTCCGCCGGGAGAAGGCCGCCATGATCGTCGATCCCGAGGGCGGCCAGGGTCCGGCTGGTGTCGATCCGCCCCCGCTCGACCGCCATTCCGTAGAGCATGGAGAGGACGCTCTTGCGGACCGAGGCCAGATAGCTTTGGACCGTGAGGTCGCCGTGGGTCATCACCACTCGGCCCCCTTCGACCACCATCAGGGCTGAGGTCGGCATCCGGCTGGCCAGAGCGCGGACCGAATCGAGACCGGGAGCGCTCCAACCGGCACTGGCGGGATCGGCCATCCGCTCCCACTCGGCGCCGGGATAGACGGCCGCGGTGGCCGAGGGCGAGGTCGTTGGCCTGGTGGGTTGGGTCCCGGCGCACCCCGCGAGCGTCAGCGCCGCCAGAGCGGCCGCTCGAACCCGTGGCGCCAAGAAAGGGACCGACGCGATGATTCTCATGACCAGCCGCCAGCTCGTTGAAGGGTGGCCTGAATGTGCGGGGCCCGATCGGGAGCCGCCAGAGTCGGAGTGAGGACTCACACTTTGGCCCGGTGACTGTCCGGAGTGACCGCTTCGACCTCGACCTGGCGGCACCTCGTAACGACTTCGCAGTTTGTCCGTCGTTTTTCCACGGGGGCGCGGCCCGGATTCTGGGCTGTCGGACCGTCGAGGACGGTCCTGGCGCCACGACGAGGTCACCAATGACCAACGATCCGCGCCGACGCCGGAAACAGTGTGGACTGGATATCACCCCGTTACGCGACCCCGCCGAAACCCGGCAGTTCGGGTCGAAGCAGAATCACCGCGATCTCCGTAAGGGACCGATCACGCCAGGGACGAGCCGCAAAGGAGGACTGGTTTGAGCGTTCGATGGTGGGTGACCGCGCTCGGAACGGTGGGTTTCGCTCTCGCCGGCTGCGGTCGGATCGACGACCTGGCCCACCGGCTGACCGACCGCCGGCCCGCCCGGGAGCGTTACCTGGCGGGACTCACGGCCGCGGGTCTCGATCGTCACGCGTTGGTCCGGGATTGGATCGCGGCCGGCGAAAAGGCGCTGGCCGATGCCCCCGCTGTCACCTCGCCTCACCGGGAGGAGGTCGATCTTCCGACCAGTCAGGCGGGGGCGATTGGACTCCGAATCGAGCTGCGACGAGGTCAGTCTGTCCGATTCGAGGTCGACCTGCCCGGCGACTCGGTCACCACGATCTTCCTCGACGCCCACCACGCGGGAACCGCCGGCGATTCGCTCCGCCAGCCCGTGGCGGCGGCCGACAGCGGCGCCCGCGCCGTGGAGTTCGAGCCGCGCCAGGACGGATGGTACCTGTTCCGGGCCCAACCCGAGTTGTTCCGGGGCGGACGGTTCGCGGTGTCGGTCGCCATCGCGCCGACCCTCGCGTTCCCGGTGGCGGGCCGAGACGAACTCGCGATCCGGAGCCGGTGGGGGGCCTCCCGGGACGGAGGCCGCCGCCGCCACCAGGGCATCGATATCTTCGCCCCGAAGGGAACCCCGGTGCTCGCCGCCTCGAACGGGCGGATCGTGGACGTGGGTGAGAACGAACTCGGCGGGCTGGTCGTCTGGCTCCGGGACGAGCGCGGCAACGGTCACTACTACGCCCACCTATCAACCCAGCTCGTTACCCCGGGGGCCGTCGTGGCTCCAGGCGACACCATCGGCCTGGTCGGCAACACCGGTAATGCCCGCACCACCCCGCCCCACCTTCACTTCGGCATCTACCGGCGGGGCGAAGGCCCGGTGGATCCGTTCTGGTTCCTTCACCGCCCTCCCGGTTCTGTGGCCGGGCTCCAGGTGGACACCACGCTGCTCGGCGGATTCGTGCGGCCCCGGGCAATCGGCACGGTCGTGCGGCGCGGTCCCCATCCGGACGCCGATACCCTTCGGGTGGTGGGACCGTCTGATTCGGTCCGGGTCGTTGCCGCCTCCGGCCGCTGGTTTCGAATCCGGTTGGACGACGGATCCCACGGGTTCATACCAGGCAGGTTGGCAGCCCCGCACCCCGTCGCGAACCAGACCGCTCCCCGCGGGACCGGCGTGGTCTCGGCGCCATAGCGCCACTTCCGGGCGTGGCGGTTGCCGCGAGACCGGTGCCACCCGTACTATCGGGCAACCTCTCCCCCACTGGACACCATCATGACCCTTGTTCGAGCCCGACGCTTCGCGGCTGCGTTGCTCCTCCCCCTGACGCTCCTCGCTCCGACCATCTCGGCCCAGGCCAAGCCCACCACGTCGACCAGAGCCGAGATCGACGCGGTCTGGGCCGCGGCAACCGCCGCCGTCGCCAAGGACGACATCGTGGCACTCGGCCGGATCTACCATCCGGCCGCCGTTCTCGTCGACGACTCGGGAACCCAGCCGATCGCCGCCGCGCTCGAAGGGTGGGGAAAGGACATGGTTGCCGCCAAGCAGGCAGGAACCCGCGCCTCGGTGGCGTTCCGGGTTTCGAAACGATCGGACGACGCCAAGAGCGCCTTTGCCTCGGGCATCTTCCTGTACACCACCACCACCAAAGCCGGGGTGGCAACGCCAGGCTACCGGCGTTTCGAGGCGCTCCTGGTCAAGACCGACGGGCGGTGGCAGATGTTGATGGAACGGCAACTCGAGGCCGTCACCGAAAAGGAATGGAACGCGCTGCCCCGCTAGTCGGCCGGTCGGGCAACCCGATCAGAACGGCGTGTAGGTCGGAGGCGTCACCCCGTTCATCCTGAGGTACGGGACCGTCTGCCCCAGCGTCCACGGGAAGTGGTCGAGCACCTCCATCAGTGCCCGATACCGCGGCAACTTGGTGCCGAACTGGGTGATCTCCTCCGTCATCGCGGCGTCGGAGACGGCCTGCACCACCTGGATGGCGTGATCCATCGCCGCAATCGAGAAGGCCCTGAGCGCCGCCTTCGACGAAAGGTACGACTTGTCGGCGGGGCCGAAGGCCGGAAGCTTGTTGTTGCCGAGGGCCGCCGTGTGGGCAATGAACGCGTCGCCCATGGCGGCATGCTCGATCTGCTCGGCAAAGGTCCGGACACCGGGAACGGGTCGGAACGCCAGCATCGAGTCAGGCGCGGCGTCGATGTACTTGATGATCGACGCTTTGTGCACCTCGATCATCGCCACCAACGCCGACTTCGGGATGAAACGCTGCGCGGCGGCCGGCGCGGCCATGCCGAGCCCGAGCAGCATCGTCGAAACGAAGAAGTTGAACGGCTTCATGGGATCACCTGACGCGAGAGAGGGCGGGATCGAAGCGGGGGTGGAAGCTGAGACACGGGCGGAGTCGTGTCAAGCGACCGCGTTGCCTGCAACGCGTTGACGCCCCTCCGCGGTCTCCGTAGGTTCAGTCACCCTCCCCTTCTGGTAGCCCATGATACCGTTCCGCGTCGCTTCTCTCGCGCCCGCGTTGCTCCTGTTGTCGCTGGCCTGCGCCGACCGCCCCGCAGACCAGGGCGCCGCCGCTCCCGCCACCACCCCTGCCGCGGAGCCGGCGCCGGATTTCACCACGAGTTCGGTCCTGGTGCCGATGCGCGACGGCGTTCGCCTGGCGGTGGACGTGCATCTCCCCGCCAATCGCGACACGGCGGCCCGGCTCCCGGCGCTCCTCGAACTGACCCGCTATCACCGCGCCACCCTCGACCCCAAGACCGGTGCGCCGAACCCGCCACTCCGCCCGGTCGATCTCGAGTTCATCCGGCACGGGTATGCGGTCATCAAGGTGGACGCCCGCGGCAGCGGCGCGTCGTTCGGCACCCGGGCGGTCGAGTACGGACCGGAAGAGGTGCGCGACGGCTTCGACGTGGTCGACTGGGTCATCAAGCAGGCGTGGTCGGACGGCAACGTCGGCGCCTACGGCACCTCGTACACCGGCACCACGGCGGAGTTGCTGACGGCCGTCAACCACCCGGCGGTCAAGGCGGTGATCCCAGGCTGGTCCGACTTCGATTCGTATCCCAGCCCGATGCGGCCGTACGGGCTCATTGCCCGCGGCTTGATGAAGACCTGGAGCGACATGGTCGGCGCCATGGACCGGAACGACGGGGCCGTCCTCGGCAACACGGTTCGGCCGGTCGATGAGGACAAGGACGGCTCCCTGCTGAAGCAGGCCCTGGCAGACCACGCCAGGAACCCTAACGTGTTCGAATGGGGCCTCCGCGCCGAGTTCCGCGACGACGAGCTCGGCGCGGGCGCGACGTGGGAGACGATCAGCCCGATCTACTACAAGAAGGAAATCGAACGCTCCAAGGTCCCGATGCTGGTGTTCGTGAGCTGGCTCGATGCCGGCACCGCCGATGGGACCCTGTTCCGCTTCCGCCATTTCAGCAACCCACAGAAGGTCCTCGTCATGGCCGGGATGCACGGCGGCCGCGGCCACGCCAGCCCGTACGTGGTGAGCGGTGAACCGCTCCCCTCGATTCCGAGCCAGGCCGAGCAGTACACGATGCGGCGCCAGTTCTTCGATCGGCACCTCAAGGCAACCCCGAACGAGGTCGACCAATGGCCCGCGTTCCGGTTCTTTAACCTGGGCGAAGAGAAATTCCACGATACCGACGTCTGGCCGCCCAAAGGCACGGCCAGCCAGATCTGGCACCTGGGCAAGGGCGGCACCATCGCCGCCGATCCTGCCGGCGCCGAGGCGGGCACCGACGTCTACGAGATCGACCCGACCGTCACCACCGGCAAGTTCAATCGCTGGATGGCGCAGATGGGAGAGCCGATCGTCGGCCTCGACAACCGCGGGGAAATGGACGCCCGGATGCAGGCCTACACCTCCGAGCCGGTGGCGGCAGACCTGCAGATCGCGGGTCACCCCGTGGTCACCCTCCGTCTCTCGTCCAATAAGCCGGACGGGGCGGTACTCGTCTACCTCGAGGACGTCGGTCCCGACGGCCGTAGCCGGTACCTGACCGAGGGTGGGCTCCGCCTGCTCCACCGGAAGATCGTTGCCAACCCGTCCGCCACCAGCGACCGCCCGGATCACTCGTTTGCGCGGAAGGACGCGCGACCGATGACCCCGGGCCGGGTCGAAGAAGTGACCTTCCAGTTGTGGCCAATCGCCGCGCTGATCAAGCAAGGTCATCGGATCCGGGTGGCGGTTGCGGGGGCGGATCAAGACATCTTCGATCCCGTCCCGGCGGATGGCAACGCCACGTTGTCGATCGTGACCGGTGGAGCCACGGGATCACGAATCGCGTTGCCGGTGGTGGCCGGCGGCCTGCGCTGATTCTGCGCCAGAGCGGCTCGCGCGGCAATCCGATCACGCCATCGGGGAGAACGGTTATTCGCCCCGACCGGCCGGTTGTAAATAGGTGGCGTCGCGGCGGAAGTTGCCCCAAGGCATACATGGGAGTAGTATATATGTCATGCGCCGCACCACCATTTTTCTCGAGGAGGCCCTCTTGAAACGGGCCCAGCGATACGCCGCCAAGCACGGGAAGAGCTTCGCCCAGGTCGTTCGGGAGGCCGTGCTTATGTACATCACCGACGGACCGGTCTCGACGCGAGGACTTCCCCGGCTTACCGGTCAATTCTCGGGCGGACCGCCCGACCTGTCCGAGCGGGTCGATGAGCTGCTGTGGCAGGACCCCCGGTGATCGTCCTGGCGGATACCGGGGCGGTCCTCGGGCTCCTCAAGCGGGACGACGTCTGGCACGAGCGCGTGGTGGGTTTCTGGGAGTCGGCGGCAGCTGAGATCCGGCTCCCCGAGCCGATTCTTGCGGAGGTCTGCTACCTCCTCGGCAGACAAGTCGGCCAGCGGGCCGAGGCGGCCTTTGTGCGGGCCGTGGCGGATGGTGAGTTCCTCCTCGAAGACCTCGAGGCGTCGGAGGACGTGCCGCGGGCGGCCGACCTGCTCCAGACCTATCACGACGTGCCCCTCGGCTTCGTCGACGCCGCCGTCGCGGCCATCGCGGAGCGGGTTGGCGCCACCACCATCCTGACCACCGACCGGCGCCATTTCCCGGTCATCCGGCCGCGGCACGTGCCGGCGTTCGTCCTCCGCCCCTGAGGACGTTGCGGCATGCTCCTCCTCCGCAATCTCCAATACCTGACCGCGTTGGCCCGGGAGCGCCACTTTGCCAAGGCGGCCGCGGCGTGCGAGGTCACTCAACCGACTCTCTCAGCCGGGATCCGACAACTCGAAGAACAGCTCGGCCTCCTGATCGTCCAGCGGGGTCAGCGGTTCGAGGGCTTCACCGCCCAGGGCGAGCGGATTCTCGCCTGGGCCCGACGGATCACGGCCGACGCCGTCAGCCTCGAGCAGGAAGCGAGCAGACTCCGGGAAGCTCTCGTTGGGCAGCTGCGGATCGGCGTCGTTCCAACCGCCCTGCCCTCGGTTCCCGGCCTGGCCTCGGCCCTCGCCCACCGGCATCCCGGGATCCGGCTCGTGGTCCAGTCAACCAGCTCGATCGAGATCCAGCGCGGCCTCGACGAGTTCGCGCTCGACGCAGGCATCACCTACCTCGACAACGAACCGCTTTCCCGGGTCAGGACGATTCCCCTCTATCCGGAGCGCTACCTCCTGCTCACGCCCACCGCCGGGCCACTCGGCAACCGAACCGAGGCTTCCTGGCGGGAGGCCGCGAGCCTCCGCCTCTGTCTCCTGTCCAGTGACATGCAGAATCGCCGGATCCTCGACCGTCATTTCACCGAGGACGGCGGGCCGGCGGTCCAACCAGCCCTGGAGGCCAACTCGGTCCTTACCTTGACCGCCCTGGTGAGGACCGGCCTGTGGTCCACCGTTCTCCCCAACGGGTTCGTGCCCCTGCTCGCCGGCGCCGATGGCATTTCGGTCATCCCGCTTAGAGGGTCGTTGCCCGCCTACACCATGGGGCTCGTCGTCCCGGACCGGGAACCGCTCGCCCCGATCGTGGCCACGCTGATGGAGGTCGTACCAACCCTCGACTGGACGGGCCCAAACCCGGCCTGAGGCCACGATAGACTCGGCCTATTGGCCAATTTGAACGGTGAATTGGCGGTCGGGAGCGCTCGAACCAACCTTTGAAGGATGAGCAATCACGACTGGCGTCCCGCCGTCGACCGGGCTCTCGAGCTCCACCGCCACCAGCCCGGCCCTCTGCTTCTCGTCCTTCAGGCGGTCCAGGAAGCCACCGGTTTCATTCCGCCGGAGGCCGTGCCGGTCATCGCCAACGATCTCAACCTGAGCCGCGCCGAAGTCCACGGCGTGGTCTCGTTCTATCACGACTTCCGCACCACGCCACCAGGCCGCCATCGGGTAGCGATCTGTCGGGCCGAGGCCTGTCAGGCCGTTGGCGCCGATCGACTGGTCGGCGTGGTCAAGGACCGGCTTGGCGTCGAATCGCACGGCACCAGTGGCGATGGCGCCGTCACGGTCGATCCGGTCTATTGTCTCGGCAACTGTGCCCTGTCGCCGGCGGTGATGATCGACGGTCACCTCCATGGCCGAGTCTCCCCGGAGCGTTTCGGCCTGATGCTCGATGCCATCCGGGGCAACGCGCCATGACCCGCGTCTTCGTGCCGATCGATGCCGGCGCCCTCTCGGTCGGCGCCGAGCTGGTGGCCCGAGCCATCGCGACCGAGGCCGCTCGTCGGGGAGTGACGGTCGAACTGATCCGGACCGGATCGCGCGGGCTGTATTGGCTCGAACCCCTGGTGGAGGTCGCGACGAGCACCGGTCGGATTGGCTACGGACCCGTTGCGGCCGACGCCGTTCCGTCGTTGTTCGACGCCGGGTTTCTCACCGGCGCGCCCCACGCCACTCGAATCGGCCAACCAGAAGGCCTCGACTACCTGGCCCGGCAGGAACGGCTCACCTTCTCCCGGGTCGGCCTCATTGATCCGCGGTCGATCGCCGACTATCGGGCCACCGGCGGATTCCGCGGCCTCGAGCGCGCGCTCGAAATGGACCCCGGCGCGATCGTCGAAACGGTGGTCGAGAGCGGTCTGCGGGGCCGCGGCGGGGCCGCCTTCCCCACCGGCATCAAGTGGCGGACTGTGCTCGGCACCACCTCTGACCGGAAGTTCGTGGTCTGCAACGCCGACGAGGGCGACTCCGGCACCTTTGCCGACCGGATGCTGATGGAGGGAGACCCGCTCGTCCTGATCGAGGGCATGACGATCGCCGGGCTCGCGGTGGGTGCTCGTCACGGTGTGATCTACCTGCGGTCCGAGTATCCCCACGCGGCCCGAACGCTGCGGGCCGCGATCGCCGCCGCCCGGGAAGCGGGTTACCTCGGCGCGTCGGTGGCCGGTTCCGGTCGCGCCTTCGACGTCGAGATCCGGATGGGCGCCGGCGCCTACATTTGCGGCGAGGAAACCGCGATGCTCGAGAGCATCGAGGGCCGCCGAGGCCAGGTCCGTTTCAAGCCGCCGTTGCCGGCAGTGGCCGGCCTCTTCGGCCAACCCACCGTCGTCAACAACGTCCTCTCGCTCGCCACCGTCCCGATCATCCTCGAGCGCGGCGCGGCGTTCCACCGCGACTACGGTATGGGACGGTCGCGCGGCACCCTGGCCATTCAGCTCGCGGGCAACATTCGCCGGGGCGGGCTCATCGAGAAGGCCTTCGGCCTGACCGTCCGCGAGGTGCTCGAGGAGTTCGGCGGTGGCAGCCTTTCCGGCCGACCGATCCGCACGGTGCAGATCGGGGGGCCGTTGGGCGCCTACCTCCCGGAGTCGCAGTTCGATCTGCCGCTCGACTACGAGGCCTTCGCGGCCGTGGGCGCCATGGTGGGTCATGGCGGAATCGTGGCATTCGACGAGTCCGTCGACATGGCGGCCATGGCCCGTTGGGCGATGGAGTTCTGCGCGATCGAATCGTGCGGCAAGTGCACCCCGTGCCGGATCGGTTCGGTCCGCGGGGTCGAGGTGATCGACCGGATGGTGGCCGCCCGAGCCAGGGGTGACGACGACGGGGTGGAGGCCCAGGCCCGGCTCCTCCGCGATCTCTGCGAGACGATGGTGTCCGGGTCGCTCTGCGCTCTCGGCGGGATGGCGCCGTATCCGGTCCGCAGCGCGCTCGATCACTTCCCGGAAGATTTTGGTTTGCCGGCCGCCACCACCAGCCGAGCCGGCTGAAGGAGGAAACCATGACCGCAACCACCCCGTTGCTCGACGACCTCGGCACTCCGCCCCGCCAGTCGCCCGCCACGGTGACCGTATCGATCGACGGATTCCCGGTGTCGGTGCCAGCCGGCACCTCGGTGCTCCGCGCCGCC
>CADEGB010000110.1 GCA_902826755.1 uncultured Gemmatimonadota bacterium | reverse complement strand
GAAAGAGGGCCAGTTCGGCCGCCGGTGACCTGACCCGCCCCACCGGCCCGGCCTCGAAATCGACCCCGAGACCGCTCCATTCCCGGAAATCACCCACCAGGGCCCGAAGCGCGGGGACGAGACCAAGGTCGTCGAGGACCGCGGGCCGAAGATCCTCGGTCACGCTCCGAATGCTCCTGGTACCGACGTCCACTAGTTCCACGAGCCGATCGAAGCGAGGCCGCAACTCGACGGGGGCGGTCTCCCGAAGCGAGCCCAGCTGCAGTTTGAGCGCTGAAAAAACCTGGGCGGTTTCGTCGTGCAGTTCCCGGCCGAGGCGGCGGCGCTGCTCCTCGTGCTGGCTGATCATCCGGACGGAGAGCCGCTCGAGATCCCCGGTTCGCTGTTCCAGAGCTCCGGTCAACTCGGCGTGCTCGAGGGCGGAGCCGATCTGGGCCCCGACGGCCGAGAGGATGCTGTCATCCAGCGCCGAAAACGGCGCAGCGATGTCGCCGACGATCACCAGCACCGGAGTCCCGGCGGCCCGCCCTCCCAAGGCGAGGGCCGCCGTAAAGGGCGGCGTCCCATCTGCCGGTCGGGATTCCCCTTCGAGGCGGGTCTTGCCGGACGCCGCCACGTCGGCGACCAGATCGCGGACCCGGGCCGGCATCGACTCGGGAGTCCAGGTAGCGCAGGCACCGACGCCCCGGACGATCCGGATCCCATCCCCGGCCGGAACGACCAGCGCGGCACCCCGAACCCCGCGGAGGCCGAGCGGGCGGGCCAGCAGGGTGTCGCGGACGTCCATCCGCTCCGCCCGGCGGAGATCGCCGGAGAGCGCCGTCAGCGTCACGAGGCCCTCGCGCAGTTCCTCGACGACCAGAAGGAGCACCGCGGCGCCCATGGCCAGCACGAAGAGCGTGTCGAGGTAGTAGCCCCACGGATTCCAGGCCCCGCGGGCGCGGAGAATGGGATAGTCGAGGTGATGGGCCGCCCAGAGGGTGAGCACGACCGCCAGCACGCCGGCGGCGGGCGACCCGGTCCGGCGACGATAGCGCCAGAACACCACGCCCGCCCAGAATGTGGTGATGGCCAGGAAGACCACGGCCGCGCCGGCCGCGAGCCCGAAGTCGTCGAGAACGAAGATGGCAACGAACGACCAGACCACCGGAAAGGCCGCGAGACCCCAGAACCACGGCCGCCAGCGGATCTGCCGTGAAAAGACCAGGGCGGCGTAGAGGAACCCAAGGGCCGTCCACCCGATGAGGACCTGGTGGGCATAGAGAAACGCCCAGGTCCCGGTCGACAGAAAGGAGACGATCCCCACCATGCCGAGGGCGTAGGCGCCGAGCGCGCGGGCCCACCAGACAAAGTGGTCCTTCCGATGGCGCCGGTGGAGATAAAAGCAGACCAGCGCCAGGCCAGCCGTCACCACCGCCTGGAGCAGCGCCGCGCCGAGTTCCGTGATCGTGTAGACCTGCATCGGGGGGTAAGCTAACCCGCCCGAGGGGCCCCGGGGCAACTAGATTCCGACGTCAGCCGAACGCCGCCCGCGGCGCTGGCCGCCGTCGCCACCACCACCCGCTGCCCCGGGACATCGAGGGACGATGAAACCCCACGACCAGATCACCATCATCCGAAACGTTCATCGCGCCGGCGAACTCCGGACCTTCCGCGACCAGGTGGAATCCTATTTTGCCCGATCCGAGCGGGACATCGACGACGTGCCGCTGGATTGGGAGGGCGCGCTGGCGGCCCGGTCCCGCATCAATCAGATGCTCCCTCGGATCGTCCGGATCGTTCGAGCCGCCGGCCTGGGAGAGCCCGGGACGGCTGGCGGAACCACCGATCCCGGCATTCCCCTCGGCCGGGTCGAGGTACTCCACCAGATTTTCAGCGCCGGATACCGCGACGGGCTCGACCAGGAGATCCTCGACGTACTCGACATGGCGATCGGGGTCTACCAGAGCGACCGGATCGGCGCGCTGTTCCGGACGGTGAATCCACTCCACTACGCCTCGGCGGCGGTGAGCTTCCTGACTCGCGGACCGCGTCGGCTCCTCACCGCGCTTGGTTGGCGGCGCTCGGCGCGGCCGGGTCGATTGAGCGAGGCCGATCTGACCAGGCTTGAACAGCTGGCCGCCCGTCTTCCGGCCGCGGAAGACTTGATCGACCACCGACTGGCGGCGGCGCAGGACCGGCAGTCGGCTCGCCATGCCGAGATCTCCCGGCAGGTGTCGGAACTGGCGGAACGGCTCGACTTTGCCGAACGCGTGCTGGCGCGAGAACGGGGCCGCACCTCCCTCGGCGCCCCCGAGACCGGGCGGATCCCGACCCCGGTTTGATCCGTTAGGGCGTAGCGGCCAGGGAAATCAGCGAGCAGGGTGTCAGCGACGGGCCTGGGCTTTGACCAAGTAGCGCTCGAAGCAGCGGAGCGCCCACCCGAACCCCCCAGGCTCGCGGATGGCGTGCGGCAGTTCGTTGGTCGAGCGTTTCAGAAGCCGGCGAAGGGCGGACCCGGAGGAAAAGCCGAGCGACCGCGCAATGACCGCGACCGGTTCGGTCGTCTTCTCGAGTCGGTACGCGGCCACCAACGCCTTGCTCCAGGTCACCAGAGCCCCCACGGTCGGAAGCCCCGCGCGGCGCAGTTGGGTGGCGAGCGCCTTGGGACTCAGCCCCACCGCCCGGGCAACCTGCTCGGTCCGCGGATGACTGGCGGCATGATCGAGACAGAAGCGGACGACCGGGATATACGGCGTCGGCACTCGCCGGTAGAGCGCCTGATCCGTGAGTTGCTGGAACGCCACGTCACTGGCCCGGGTCACCGCTGAGAGGAGGCGCCGCTCGAGCTCGGACTCGTCGCGGAGCACGATGGCGGACACGCCGGCCCGGGAAAACGCCCCGAAGTCCGCCACCAGGTCCCGGTCGCACCAGAGGATGATGGGGAGATCCGGTCGACGCACCCGGATTCTCGCCACGGTACCGGCGGTCGAGTGGCCGTGGCGATCGAACCCATCGACGATCACGGCGAGCGCTTCCCGGGCCGGCACCCGCGACAGCAACTCGTCGAGGTCATCGCACCAGACGACGTCACCGAACGCCTTGCAGGTCTCCGCAAACCGCGGGCGGAGGGCAACCTCGGACAGTTGGACGAGGATGTGATGCATGCTGGCGAGACCCCGAGCTTCGAGCGCCCGGGGGCTCGGACCCGCCGGCCGGCGATCGGACGGCGGAGCCGACAACCAGTCAGCGACGGTCGTCGCCGTCATCCGCTCACCGGCCCGAAAACGCGCCGCGGTCCTGCAAACGTCCGCATCCGTCCCAAGCCCACCGCACCCTCCCCCTCGCGAAATGCCTTAGGGTACCCGGCCGGGCCGCCCCGGTCTCCCTGCCCGCGAACCCTTGCGGCGGCAACGCGCTCGGCTCGGTCGGGCCGGTACCCCAACGGGAAACAAGGCAATCGTCACGCCACGGGGACGGCACCGAATCGGCCGTCCCCAGTGCATCCAATTGCGCCCCGGCGGGCTCGATTCAGGTCAGGGCTTCGATTCCGGCCACGGTGACCCGGTGGCCGATCAGCGGCAAGGGGGTTGCGACGTCGCCGATCACGACGGCCTCGCGGAGCGCGGCCCGAGCGGCGGGGAGTTGATCGGGGTGGCGGGCGTGGATGAACCCGATCGGGGTGCCCGCGTCGATGCGATCGCCCGGCTTGACCGGGATCCGAAAACCGACGGCCGGATCGACCGCCTGATCGGCGCGGGACCGTCCACCCCCGAGCACCACGATGGCATGACCGATTACCCGCGGCTTGACCTCGACCACGGTGCCGCTTCGATCAGCGGCGACCGGCTCGACAATCGGGGCACCGGGCAAGCGCCGCGGATCGTCGACCACCCGAGGGTCCCCGCCCTGCGCGTCGATCATCTGGGCCAGTCGTTCCCGCGCCGAGCCGTCAGCGATGACCCCTTCGACGCGGCGGCGGGCATCGGCACGGTCAGTAGTGAGGCCGGCGGCGACCACCATCTCGACGCCTAACGCGATGGTCACCGCCATCAGATCGGCCGGGCCAGACCCCGCCAACCCGGCGATCGCCTCCTCCACCTCGACGGCATTGCCGCACGCCACCCCGAGGGGCCGGTCCATCGCGGTCGTGAGCGCGATGGTCCGACACCCGCTTGCCTCGCCCAGACGGATCATCGTCTCCGCGAGCACCAGCGACTGGGCCGGGTCGGTGATGAAGGCACCGCTGCCGGTCTTGATGTCGAGCACCAGGCCGGTCAACGACTCGGCCAGTTTCTTGGACATGATGCTGGCCGCGATCAGCGGGATCGATTCAACCGTCCCGGTCACGTCCCGGAGGGCGTAGAGCTTCCGGTCGGCGGGGACCAGTTCGGGCGTCTGGCCGACCAGGACCGCCCCGAGCCGCTCGAGCTGGCGGCGCGCGGCCGCGAGCGAGAGCCTGACGTCGAACCCGGGAATGGCTTCGAGCTTGTCGAGCGTGCCTCCGGTGTGACCGAGTCCGCGGCCCGAGATCATCGGCACCGCTACGCCGAGGCACGCCAGCATGGGGGCGAGGAGGAGCGACGTCTTGTCGCCAACGCCCCCGATCGAATGCTTGTCCACCCGAGGTCGCCCGAGGTCGGCGAGGTGGAACTGCTCGCCCGACTCCCGCATCGCGGCGGTGAGGGCCACCAGCTCGTCGGGAGAGAGGCCGCGAAACACGACGGCCATTGCCAGCGCGGCCATCTGATAGTCCGGAATCCGGTCGGCCACGTAGCCGTCGACCAGGGCCCGCCACTCCGCGGCCGTCAGGGCGCCGCCATCGCGCTTTCGTTCGATGAGACGTGGTACCACCACGGGTCGTTCCGCCATATCATTCCTCGATGTCACCACTGCTCCTCGCGATACTGCTGGTCGGCGGGGCCGCTCCTGCGGCCAAACAGGCCGATTCCCTCGATTACGAGGGCCATTGGCGGGCGGCGGTGGCTTTGGTCGACCGGGGGCAGGAAACGCCCGACTCGGTCAAGAGCGCCTCCCGCGACTCGCTGTACCTGGCCGCCGAGCAGCATGCTCGCCGCGCCATCGTGTTGCGGCCGGATGGGCCCGAGGGCCACTTCGTCCTGGCCATGGCGCTGGGCCGGGTGGCCCTCACCAAGAGCCGGAAGGACCGGGTCAAATACGCGGTCGGCATCTACGAAGCGGCCACCCGAACCTTGGAGCTCGACCCCGACCACGACGGAGCCCATCATGTCCTCGGCCTCTGGCACGCCGAGGGGCGACGGACCTCCGGCTTCAACCGGTTCATGGCCAAGAATCTGTTAGGCGGTAAGATCCTGGGGAAGTCAAACTGGGACAAGGCGATCGAGCATCTCGAAACGGCAGTCCGGCTCGACCCGACCAGGATCTATCACCGTCTCGACCTGGCCCGGGTCTACGTTGATCGGAAGCGGTACTCGGCGGCCCGGGCGGAACTGGCGCGAATCGAAACGTTGGAGGACCGGGAACGGTTCGATCCGGAATACCGCCGGGAGGCCAGACGGTTGGCGGAGAAGATCGCCGGCAAGAAGGACGAGCGGGTCGTCGACAGCCTCCCGCCCGACGCGAGCTAGCGGCGCCGGCGGATCTCCCGTCGGACCCGGTCGTCGAGTTCCTCGACCCCTTCGCCGAGACGATCCCGCACGTCGTCGAGCCGGCGCCGAAGCCGTCGGCGCGTGTCGCGACCCGGGGCGGGAGCAAACAGCAGAGCCACCGTGGCGCCCAACAACGCGCCAACCAAGAGACCCATTCCGAAGCCGCCTCGGCCCGCGGCGGTCGGGGCACCCGACGGGGCCCCACCTTCCTCATCGTGTTCCATGGTCGAAACCTAGCCGAGGCCGTCGGCCCCGGCAAAAGGACCCCGAGGTTCGGGGGCGCCCGCCCGAGGTCGATCGGCTCATCGTCCGTAGAGGACCCGGAGACCCCGGGTGGCCACCGTGCCCACCACGTCGACGTGACTCATGCCGGGGTGGATCTCGGTCACCACCTCGAGACCCGGATAGCCCCGGCCCGCGAGCACGCCCGCGAGATGGACCATGCCGCTCACGATCTTCCCGACCCCTTCGAAGAACCGATCCCCGATCTCGATGCTTCCCGCGCCGAGGTAAATGCTCACCGGGAGGTCCTTGTGCTCGGCGGCGTAGCGTGCTTCCTGCCGGAAGACATCGCCATCGCCGTAGGCCATGGCCGGGCTCGAGATGAGGTACCGGGAAAACGGCGAATTCGGCTGGAAGATCGCCCAGGAGGCGAAGAACCCGCCCGCGGAGACCCCGAAAAGCCCGAGCTGCGCGGGATCGATCGGGTACTGCGCCGTGATCATTGGCAGCAGCTCGGTCACGATGGCATTGAGAAACCGGGGGGCCCCGCCGACACAGCGGCCTGCCTCCATCCGATAGACCCGGCAGGCCTCGGCGACAACCTGTCCAAACGGGTCTTTCAGGTCCCAGTCCGGGGGCGAGAACTCGTACACGCGGCGGCGCGACCACAGCGAATCGCCGTCTTCGATGCCGGTCCCGATACTGATGACGAACAGGCTGTCGATGGTGCCCTGCTGCATCAACGCGGACGCCGCCTCGTGGACCGCGAAAAACGCCCAATCACCGTCGGTGGTGATGATCGCCGGGTACTTGCGGCTTCCACCGGGGCGGTAGCCGCGCGGGGTTCCGACGTTGACGGCAAAGCGGACCCCCATCGACGGGGACTGAAAGGTGAAGGAGACGATCCCCCTGGTCGGGACCGGGCGGGACTCCAGTCGCTGAGCGGTCGAGGGGGGAGCGGACACCGCGAGCAGGAGTGCGACCACCGCGACCACGGGACGTGCCGACATGAGTGCCTCGATACGAGGAGCGAGAGGGGAGCGGCAAAACATAGGGCGGTCCCGAACGACCGGCCAGCGGAGCCACGACCGCGGGCGGACGGCCCTCGTCGCGCCGTCAGCGCACCAGGCGGAGCCGGTCGAGAAAGGGCAAGAGGGCGTCGGGGGCTTCGACGTGCGCGTTGTGCCCGAGACCCGCGAACACCACGGGGTCCGCGCCGAGGGCGCGAAGGTGGTCGGGTGGCCCCATTGTGTCCCGTTCACCGGCCGCGAGGACAACCGGAGCCCGCGCGGCCGCCAGGAGCCCGGGCATGTCGGGCGCGCCGACCGCAAAGGCGGCCGGGTCGAACACCGGGCTCCAGCGATCGTCGCGCCGGACCAGCGCCTCGTCGGGCACCTGCTCGGGCGCCACCAAGCCGACCAGACCCGCCACCTTGAGGTGGCGATCCGCCGCTTCCCGGCGGGTCGGGTACTCGGGCGGCGGTCGGTCGGCCAGGGCGCGCGACCGGGCCAGGTCCTCCTCGGACCAGACGACCTTGATCCCGAGCCCGCCCACGGCGGTCACCGCGACGCCGAACCAGCCGCTCGCGAGGGCGAGGCCCACCGCGCCGCCTAACGAATGTCCGAGCACGATCACGGGCCGCCGGGCCGGAATGGCCGGCGCCACCGCGGCCGCCAGACCACCGATCGAATAGGCCGCCAACGGATCGGAGCCGCCATGCCCAGGCAGATCGGGAACCAGCCATTGCCCCGGCCACCATTCGCCCAGTCGTTCCACCAGCCCGTCCCAGACGTCCCCGGTGGCCCCGAGGCCGTGCAGCAGCAGGAGGAGGGGATCGCCGGCGCCACCCGACCGGACCCGAAGCCGGTTCGTCATGTGGGCACCACCTCTCGCGGCGACCACCGCACCGGCAGGCGTTTGACGCCACGCTGGAAATTGGATTGGAGCCAGACCGGCTCGCCATCTGGCTGGAGCCGGCCCATTCGGCTCAGGATCTCGCCGAAGAGGGCCCGCATCTGCACTCGGGCCAGATGAGCGCCGAGACAAAAATGAGGGCCGAACCCGAAGGCGAGGTGGGGATTGGGCGACCGACGGATGTCGAGTCGATCCGGATCGACGAACACGGCTTCGTCCCGATTGGCCGACGTGAAGGACACGACGACCTTCTGCCCGGCGCGGATCGCGACCCCCGCCAGGTGGCAATCGGCGGTTGCGGTCCGACGGAACGTCATCACCGGCGTCCACCATCGCAGCAACTCCTCGATGGCAGCGGGCAGCAGCGCCGGTTCGCGGCGCAGTTCGTCCTGGATTTCGGGATGGTCGAGCAGGCCGATCGCCGCGCCGGGCAATCCGTTCCGAAGCGTCTCGTTCCCGGCCACGGCAAAGAGCCAGAACATGTTCTCGAACTCCTCCACGGAGAGCCGGCCCCCATCGTCGTCGATTTCGGCCAGGAGGATCGACATGACGTCATCGCCCGGCCGGCGCCGCTTTTCCTCCGCCAGGAGATGGGCGTAGGCGTAGAGATCCGCCATCCCCTCACGGGTCCGCGGATCCGGCATGGCGCCATCAGGCCCCGGCAACGGTCGGAGTCGGCTTGCCTGGCGCGCCATTGGCGTCCCGGTGTTCGGGTCGAACGCGGCGGACGCCTGATAGTCGGGATCCTGGTAGCCGATGACCCGGTTGGACCAATCGAACAGCAGCATCCGATCTTCGACCGGAACCCCGAGAATCTCGGCCAGGGTCACGAGCGGCAATTCGGCCGAGAGGTCCTTCACGAAGTCGCACCGGCCGGTCTCGGCGTCTCCCATGACCCGGGAAACGATGCCCCGAGCGTGGTCGCGGATCCGGTCCTCGAGCCGGGCCACCGCGCGGGGCGTGAAGGCGCGGGTCAACAGGCGCCGAAGCCTGGTGTGTTCCGGCGGGTCCATGTTGAGCATCATCCTCCGGACGTAGCGGAGGGCGTCTGGCGTTGGGGGATCGCGGGTCTGGGTGCCGCCCAGGGACGACGAGAACAGGCGCGGGTCCGTCATGACTTGCGTCACGTCGGCGTGGCGCAGGACGAGCCAGAACCCGGGCCCGCCCGGCCAGCCGAGCACCGGCGGCTCGGCAACCCAGACGACCGGATGGTCCTGGCGAAGCCGGGCGAGGGCGTCGAACGGGACGCCCGTCGCGTAGGTCGAGGGATCGAAGATCCGGCCGGTGTCGGCCGCGGCGCCGCCGCTCAGCGGGGGCGGGCTTTCCATTCCGCCAGGAGATTGGCGTCGCGATCGAGGTTGAGGGCCACCTTGGCCTGACGTTCGGTCGACTCCGAGCGGAACCACTCGTAGGTGTCCCGGGCCGTGACGGCCAACGGGCGGAACGTGAGTCCGGCGGCGATGGCGCGTTGCGACCGGACGTTGGTGATCCCCCGGAGCGGCGTGTTCTGGGAGATCCACATCTGGTAACGGACCTTCTTCTCGTTCAGGAACGCCTCGTCGATCCAGGTGAACTGGACCGCGTTGCCGAAGGCGCCACGAACGCCGTAGAGGAACTCGGCCATGCTGACCGGATTGAACGACGGACCCGCGACGTTGAACGTCCCCGGGGTGTCGTTCTCGATGACCCGGCCGACGAACTCCGCCAGATCCCGAACGTCGATGAATTGGACCGGATGGGTCGGATCGCCCGGGGCCACGACCTCACCACCAGCGGCGATCCGGGCGGGCCAGTAGGTGTAGCGATCCGTCGGATCGCCGGGTCCGGCCACCACATGGAGCCGGAGCACCGAGGACTTCGATCCGTAGATCTCGTTCACCGCTTTCTCGCAGAGGACCTTGAGCTCGCCGTAGTACTTGTTGACGTCCTCGCTCGCGGGGTCCCGGACCTCGAGGAGTTTCGAGTCCTCGTCGAGGAAGGGCTGATCGAACTGGTAAACGGAACCGGTCGAGATGAAGACATAGCGACCGATCTTGCCGGAGAGCAACTTGGCCGTATCGCGGACGTGTCGCGGCACGTACCCGCTGTTGTCGACCACCACGTCCCATTCCCGGCCCTTCAGCGCGTCCAGCTTGCCGTCTCGATCCCCGACCAGCGTTTCGACCCCGGGGAACATGCTGGGCGCCGTCTTGCCGCGATTGAAGAGCGTGATCTGGTGGCCGCGGTACATCGCGTGCCGCACCATGTGGGGTCCGATGAAACCGGTGCCGCCGAGAAAGAGGACCCGGAGCGGCTTCGACGCGGGCCGGGCCGCGGGTCGCCAGAGACCACCGGGAAGCGAAAGCGCGCCGCCCACCGCGGCGGCGCGCGCTACGAATTCACGTCGGGTCGAAGCCATCGGATGCCACGTTCAGGAGAGGGTTGAGCGAAACCTATCTCGGCGCGGCACGGCTCGCTACCGCCCCGTCGGCGGGCGTCGAGGCGGCGGCAGCGCCCCGGCCGGATCGGGTTGGCGTTCCGGCACCACCGGCAGCAGGAGGTGGGAGGCTCGGCCGCCGCCGTGGTGAACGGTATTGGTGGCCACGAGCCAGTCGGTTTCCGTGACGTTGTCCCCGCCGGTGTTGAGGTTCCGGTCGTGGAGCGGGAAATCGCTGCTCGTGACCCAGAGCCGGATCCGGTGACCCGGCGCGAACCGGTGCGCGGTTGCCTTGAGATTGACCTCGAGGCGTACCACCTGGCCCGGCTCGAGCAGCTCCGGCTTCGACATTCCCCGGCGATACCGCGCGCGAATGACGCCGTTCGCCACGTTCCAGGAGCGCCCGTCGGCGTCGACATCGAGGAGCTTGGCGGCGAAGTCGGTGTCGCGACGGTTGCTGGAAACGTACAGGACGGCCGTGACACTGCCGGTGATGGTCACGCCCCGTTCGAGGGCCGGCGTGGTGTAGACCAGCAGGTCCGGCCGGTGTTCGAGATCGCGCTGGTCGAACGCGCCGGGTTGATCCTTTGGATTTCCGGTGCAGCAGACCGTGCCCCCCCGGCTCGGGACCGGGTCGGCCGGGTCATACACAAACGAATCACGGCCTGGCCGGCGTGGGGTTGGCGTGAGGAGGCCATCGCCGGCGGACGTCCGGGCGCTCGCACCACTGGCCAGGTAGTAGCGGGTGGGACGAGCCTCGGGCACCGGCCACTCCGCCGACGTCCGCCATTCGTTGGAGCCCATCACGTAGTACTGCACCCGGGGTCGGCGGGTCACGCCGTTGTCGATGCCCCGGAGCCAATGATCGAACCAGTCGAGGTAGAGCTGGAAGTATGGGAGCCGAGCATCCCCGAACTCGCGATCCCCGACCCGAGTTGGGGCACCGGCCGCCTCGCTGAGGCAGTGGGCCGTTGGCGAGACGACCACGAACTGGTGGTCGCGTGACCGAGGCGTCAGGGAGTTCCGCCGCATCAGATTGAACAGGTACATGGTTTGGTCGGGCGTCACGTCGAACCACGAGTTCACATGGAGGGCCGGCACGTCGAACTTATCGTCGTCGCGAAGGTACCCCATCTGATCCCAGTAGGGGTCCGCGGGTGGATGGGTCACGAAGTCGCGGAAATCGGAGGGCGGATACCCGGCTCGTTCCGCCATCGACGCAATCGGGAGACTGCGTAACAGGGTCGCGAAGTCGAGCGATGCAAGGTCGCCCGTCCGACCCTTCACCTTGGACCCGGAGCCGCCCATCCAGCCGAACAGGGCGGAAAGGGTCAGGGTCCCCCCTTCGTACGCGCCCCAGTTGGTGTAGTACCCACCCGCCGGCCCAGTGGCACCGGTCGACGATTGCGGGATCATCGCGAGGTGAGCCGGGTGCCGGCGCTTCGCGGCGAGCACCTGAACCTCGCCCATATAGGAACAGCCGTACGTCCCGACGTTGCCGTTGGACCACGGCTGGCGGCTGATCCAGTCGATGGTATCGTAGCCGTCGTCGCCGTCCTTCATCTGGACCGAGAAGTCACCCTCGGACTGGAATTTCCCCCGAACATCCTGCGTGGCGACCAGGTATCCCTGCCCCGCGAAAAAGGCGGCGGGGACGGTCACGAACGGCATCGCTTCCTTGTTG
>CADEGB010000109.1:3903-11849 GCA_902826755.1 uncultured Gemmatimonadota bacterium | reverse complement strand
GCGCTCGTCGGCGGTGCTCCGCTCTTCGGGATACTGCATGGTGACCTTCGGCTGCAGCATGTGCTTGAAGGTCAGGGCCATGCCCTTGAGCGCGGCCCGAACGTAGCTCATTTCCCGTTCGGGGCGCTTCATTACCTTGACGCCGATCGCCATACCGTTCAGCCCCTCGCTTCCGCCGCCGGCTGGCGACGATAGGACCCCGACAGGAGACGCCCCCGGTCGAGCAGGAAGAAGACGATGTAGATGCCCACGAGATTGAGACCGAGCAGGACCAGACCCTGGATCTTGGGATGGACGATCCCGGCCGCCCCGAGCGCCCACATCGCGACGCAGATCACGACGATGTAGATGAGCGCCAACGGAATCAGGAACTTCCAGCCGAGCGCCATCAGCTGATCGTACCGGAACCGCGGGAACGACCACCGGACCCACATGAACAGGAAGATGAAGAAGAACGACTTGGCGAACATCACCAGTGCCGTTACCAGCCCCGCCAGGGCCGACCCGTTCTCATCCCACCGGCCGGGGATGTCCCACCCGCCGAAGAACAGGGTTGCCATCATGGCCGAGACCGTGATCATGTTGGCGTACTCGGCGATCATGAAGAGCGAGAACTTCATCGCGCTGTATTCGGTGTGATAGCCGGCGATCAGCTCCGATTCGGCTTCCGGGAGGTCGAACGGCAGCCGGTTCGTCTCCGCGAAGCCGGACACCATGAAGATGAAGAACGACAGCGTGAGCGACGCGACAAACCAGAGCCCCTGCTGCTGCGCCTTGATGATCTCGCTGAAGGTGGCGTTGCCGGCAAGGAGCAGGACCGGGATCAGGCTGAGCCCCATCGCGACCTCGTACGACACCATCTGGGCGCTGGAGCGGAGACCGCCGAGGAGGCTGTACTTGCTGTTCGAGGACCACCCTGCCAGCGCGATGCCGTAGACCCCGATCGAGCTGATGGCGAGGACGAAAAGGAAGCCGATCGGCAGATCGGCCACCGCGAGCGACATCGGCCCGTGGAAGCTGGCGTAGCCGATCAGGGGCAAGTGCCAGTCGAAATCGACGTTGACGGGGGCGCCCCATGGGATGACCCCGGAAAGCAGCAGCGCCGGAATGAACGAGATCGCCGGCGCCAGGATGAATAGCAGCTGGTTGGCTTCGGCCGGGAAGGTCTCTTCCTTGACGATGTTCTTGACGCCGTCGGCCGCCGGCTGGAGCAAACCGGCCCAGCCGACCCGGTTGGGCCCGCGGCGGTTCTGCATCCAGGCGGACACCTTCCGCTCCATCAGGGTGAGGAGCGCGACCCCGACCAGCACGACGGTGAAGACCACCAGCATCTTGAGCACCGTCAGGATCAGGAACCCCTTCAGCTCCGGCGTCATCGGGCGGCCCCCGCGGTGGTCGGGGAAACGACCCGGCCGGTGTGGCCGAGGTCGGCATAGCTGAGCCCGGCCAGCGCCGGCACCATGGCGCCGAGGGCCGCGAACGCTTCGGCCGCCGTGGCCGGGGCGGCAAGACCGCGAGCCGCGTGGGTCGCCTCAGCGGCGATCCACCAGGCCGGTCGCGCCAGCCCTGGCGCTGGCTTGGCCTGGAAGTACCGTTGCACCCGGTGGTCGCGATTGACGAAGGTGCCGTTCTCCTCCGCCACGTTGGTAGACGGCAGAATCAGCGTGGCACCCGCCAACCGGTCGTCATCAACCGTGCCGATGACCACCACCGCCGCGGCGCCCGCGAGGGCGGCGACGTCGGCGTCATCGAGTACGGCGTCGAGGACCACCACCAAGTCGGCCCCTTTGACGGCGGCAACGGCCGCCGGCCACTCCGCCCCGTACCCGAGCAGCCCGGCGCCGGCCAGATTGGGCACCCGCTCCTTCCGGAGCGCCAGGTTGGGCACCCCGGCAAGCGGCGCTTCCGGGCCGAGGGGAACCTTGATCGCCGCCGTCACCGTCGCGCCGTCGACCATCCGCCGGACGAAGCCGAGCGACTCGGTCGAGGCCCGTCCGGAGGCCAGGATGACGACCCGGCGGGCCGTCTTGGCCAGCGCACCGAGCCGCTCCACGGCGTGATCCCAGTCGGTGGGAGTCAGCTTGGCGCCATCCCGGACCAGGGGTGCCTCGATCCGGTCGCCGCGGTTCATCCAGCGGTAGTCGGCTCGGCCTTCATCGCAGATGAAGTGCCGGTTGACGTCGAGGTTCGGCCGGGGTCGAAGGCGGACCACCACGTCGTCTCGGGTGTCGATCATCGTGTTGCACCCTTGGGAACAACCGGTGCACACGCTGGCCGTCTTGTCCAAGTCCCAGGCCCGGGCCTTGTGGAGGAAGTCCTTCGAGATCAACGACCCGACTGGGCAGAGATCGACCACGTTGCCCGCCCACGGGTGGTCCAGCAGGTGGTCGGGGTCGATGCCGATGAACGCCCGATCCCCCCGCTCCGATACGTTGAGGACCGCATCGCCCGCCACGTTGTCCATGAACCGCACGCAGCGGGTGCAGAGGATGCAGCGGTTGGCGACGTAGAGCACGTCGGGGCCGAAATCCTCGACCGGGTTGTAGCGCTTGGCGTAGTCGCTGTACCGCGTCCCCGCGCGCCCTTCCTGGAACGTGTAATCCTGAAGCTCGCACTCACCGGCCTGATCGCAGATCGGGCAGTCGAGGGGATGGTTGATCAGGAGGAACTCGAGCACCGACTCGCGGGCCCGTTTCGACTTGTCGTTGTTGACGTGAATGACGTTGCCGTCGGCGACGGTGGTGACGCACGCCGGGACCAGCTTGGGGGCCTTCTCGACCTCGACCAGGCACATCCGGCAGACCGCCGGCGAGGGCAGCGAGGGATGATAGCAGTAGTGCGGGACGAGAACCCCCGCCTGTTTGGCGGCCTCGATGATCGGAGTGCCCTTCGGCACCGAGATCTGGACGCCGTCGATCGTGACGTTGACGAGATCGCTCATACCGCCGCCAGCGCCGGCGCCTTGGCCCGGCTCAAGTAGGCTTCGAATTCCTCGGGAAACTTCTTGATGCCGCTGACGATCGGCGCCGCGCAGGAATCGCTCAGCACGCAGATCGTCCGGCCCGTCATCTGATCGGACAGATCGAGAAGCAGGTCGAGATCCTCCTTCTTGCCCTGGTCCCTCTGGCTCCGCTGGATGATCTTGGTGGTCCAGGCTGTCCCTTCCCGACACGTGGGACACGGGGCGCAGGGCTCGTGGGCGTAGAACTTGGCGAGCCGCCTGAGCTCGTAGACGATGTCAGTGGAGTCGTCCATGACGATGAAACCGGCCGAGCCGAGCATCGAGCCCTTTTCGACGATGCCTTCGTAGTCGCAGAGGGCCCCTTCGGCCTCCTCGGCGGTCATGATCGGCACCGACGAGCCACCCGGGATGACGGCCTTGAGCCGCCGCCCCGGCCGCATCCCCCCGGCCAGATCGTGGATCAGGTCCTTCATCGGGAAACCCATCGTGAGCTCGTAGTTGCCGGGCCGCATGACGTGACCGCAGACCGAGAACAGCTTGGTGCCGGTGCTCTTCGGGTTGGAGAGGCAGAGCGCCTTGTACCACGCCGCGCCGCGATTGAGGATATGACTCGAGGTCGACAGGGTCTCGACGTTGTTGATCGTCGTCGGCATCCCGAACAGACCGGCCTGGGCGGGGAACGGCGGCTTGATCCGGGGATTGCCCCGCTTCCCCTCGATCGAGTTCATCATCGCGGTCTCTTCACCGCAGATGTAGGCGCCGGCACCCCGGTGCAGGACGATGTCGATCCGCTTGCCGGTCCCGAAGACGTTGCCACCAAGCGCACCCTTGGCATACGCTTCCTCGACCGCGGCCGTCATCACCTTCCACGGCTCGGTGAACTCACCCCTGATGTAGATGTAGCACCGTTCGGCGCCGATCGCGTAGGCCCCGATGGCGCAGCCCTCGATCAGCTGATGAGGCGTCCACCGCATGATCTCCCGGTCCTTGAAGGTGCCGGGCTCGGATTCGTCGGCGTTGCAGACCAGATAGTGGGGCTTGCCGTCGTTCTTCGGCATGAAGCTCCACTTGAGGCCGGTCGGGAACCCCGCGCCGCCTCGACCGCGGAGGCCAGACGCCTTCAGCTCCTCGATGATGGCGTCGGGCGTCATAGCGAGGGCCTTCTTCAGCGCTTGGTACCCCCCGCGCTTGACCCAGCCGTCGAACGTTCTCGCCTCGGCGTCCCCGAAGTACTGGGAGAGCACGACCGTCTCCCGGGGATGGGGCGGATGGGGATAGCCCATTACGGATACCTCGCCAGGATGCCGGCCACCCGCTCCGGCGTCACGCTGTCGTGGAAGTCGTCGTCGATCAACACCGGGGTCGCGAACCCGCAGGCGCCCAGGCACTCGACCTCGACCACGGTGAAGCGGCCGTCGGCGCTGGTGGCGCCGAGTTCGCCGCACCCCGTGGCCCCGAGGATCGCCTTGAGCACCTCGTCCGAGCCGCAGAGGTGACAGGGCGACGTCCCGCACACTTGGATGAAGTGTCGACCGACCGGATGGAGATGGTACATCGTGTAGAACGTGGCCACACCGCGGACATAGGCCGGCGTGAGGCCAAGCACCTCGGCCACCTCGGCAATGGCCGCAGGCGAAATCCACCCCCGCGCCTCCTGCACCATCCAGAGCGCCGGGAGCAGGCAGGCCTGCTTGGTGGGGTACTTCGGGAAGAGGGCGTCGAGCTGTTCCCTCACCTTCCCGACGAACACCGGGTGGTGCGGCGCGTCGGCGTGGGCGTGGGTGGAACCGGTCATCGATCGATCTCTCCCATGACGATGTCGACGCTCGCGTTGATCGCGATGACGTCGGAAAGGAGGGCGCCCTCGCAGAGCTTGGGCAGGCAGGCCAGGTTGATGAACGAGGGCGGCCGGATTCGCCACCGGACCGGCTTGGCGGTCCCGTCGGCGACGAAGTAGTAGCCGAGTTCACCCTTCGGGTTCTCGACCCCGAGGTACGCCTCGCCGGCGGGAGCGGGAATGCCCTCCATCACTTGCTTGAAATGATGGATCATGGCTTCCATGTCGCTCATCGCCCGCCCCTTGGGCGGCAGGATGACCCGGTGGTCGTCGGTATTGAGGGGCGCGCCCTTGAGGCGGGCCAGCCGGTCGAGCGCTTGCTCGAGAATCCGGTTCGACTGGTACATCTCCTCGAGCCGGACCCGGTACCGATCGTAGATGTCGCCGTGCTCCCCCACCGGGACGTCGAAGTCGTACGTCTCGTACCCGAGGTAGGGCCGGTCCTTCCGGACGTCGTAGTCGACGCCACTGGCGCGGAGCATCGGCCCGGAGAGCGAAAAGTTGATCGCCTCTTCGGCGGTCAACACGCCGACACCCTGCGTTCGACCACACCAGATCGAGTTCCGGGTGAACATCGTGTCGACTTCATCGAGCGTCCGGGTGAAGGTCGCGGTGAAGTCGCGGAGACCGGCCTCCCACCCGTCCGGGACATCGGCCATCATGCCGCCGATCCGGGTGAGGCTGGTGGTGAGGCGGGCGCCGGTCCAGGCCTCCTGGAGATTGTAGATCCGTTCCCGCTGGTAGAACGACCAGAGGAACGGCGTGAAGGCGCCGAGGTCGATGCCGGTGGTGCCGAGCCAGACGAGATGCGAGATGATCCGGCTCATCTCGCAGGCGATGACGCGGAGGACCTGACACCGCTCGGTGATCTCGATCCCCATCAGTTTTTCGGCCGCCAGCGCCAGACAGACGTTGTTGGCCATCGGCGACAGGTAATCGGTCCGATCGGTCAGCGGCACGATCTGGTTGTAGTGGCGGTACTCGCCCAGCTTCTCGAACCCCGAGTGGAGATAGCCGATGTGCGGGATGCACCGCTTGACGGTTTCGCCTTCGAGCTCGAGGACCAACCGAAGCACGCCGTGGGTGGCCGGGTGCTGGGGCCCGATGTTGACCAGCATGTGCTCGGCGCCCATGTCGTCGTCACCCGGTTGCCCGATCGACAGCGGCAGGCGACTCGGCCGGCCGCGCTCGTCGAGCCCGGGGGTGGCCAGCGCCATTTCGACGGTGCGGGTGCTCATCGCAGTTCTCCCCGCTGCCCGTCGAGGAGCCGACGCTTCATGTCCTCGGGAAGCTCGTTGAAGGCATCCGCGATCGAGAGCTCTTCCATGGAATAGTGGGCCTCCGGATTGGCGGCCAGGGCCTGCCGGGTCTGCTCCGCCCGGGTGAAGTTGCCCCGGAGCGGGAAGTCCTTCCGGAGCGGGTGTCCTTCCGCGTAGGTGTCCCACATCAGGATCCGGCGGAGATCCGGATGCCCGGTGAAGGTGACGCCGAACATGTCGAACACCTCCCGCTCGAGCCAGTCGGCGCCCCGCCACAGGTCAACCACCGAGTCGACCGCCAGTGGCTGGGCCTTGTCGAGTGGAATCTTGACGCGAAGGTCGGCCTTGCGGCTCAGCGAGCGGAGTTGATAGCTCACTTCGAGCGGCCGATCAGGATCGCGATAGTCGACCGCGGTGACATCGGTGAGGTAGTTGAACGTCTGCCCCGGCGTGTTCTTGAGCCAGGCGAGGATCTCGTGGGCGCGATCGGCAGCCACCCAGACGATCGAATCGCCGCAGGACACGGCGGCTCGAAGCACGGCCGACCCGAAGGCGGCCCGGAGCGCATCCACCGACGGGGAGAGCGCGGGAGCGACGGCGGTCATGCGGAGCGGGTCTGGTGAACCGAGTTACCGAACGGCTCGGAGATCTCGTCGATCTTCTCCGGCGGGACGAAGAAGCCCTGCTCGTTGACCAGCAATTCCTGGCGGAGGCTCGGGTCGGCCATCGTCTCGCCCTTGATCTTCTTCTGGAGCAGCATGATCCCGTACATCAGCCCCTCGGGACGCGGCGGGCAACCCGGGACATAGACGTCGACCGGAATGATCGTGTCGATGCCCTGCACCATCGCGTAGGTATCGAAGATCCCGCCCGTCGAGGCGCAAGCTCCCATCGAGATGGCCCACTTCGGCTGCGGCATCTGGTCCCAAACCCGCCGGATGATCGGCGCGAGCTTGAACGGGAGGCGGCCGGCGCAGATCAGCACGTCGGCCTGGCGCGGCGAAAAACTCATCCGCTCCATCCCGAACCGCGAAATGTCGAACCGACCGGCGGCGGTGGCCATGAACTCGATGGCGCAACACGCGGTGCCGAACGGCATCGGCCAGAGCGAGTTGGCCCGACCCCAGTTGACCAGGAAATCCAGCCGGGTCGTCAGCCAGTTGGGCGAGACGGCGGGGACCTCGGTGACTTCCCCGTCAGGCGGCAACGTCAATCCCATTGGAAGGCTCCTCGCTTCCAGACGTACACATAGCCCACCCCGAGGATGCCGATGAATGCCAGCATCTCGAGGAGGAGAAGGCCGCTGATCTCCTTGAGCTGGTGGAATGCCACCGCCCACGGAATCATGAACACGCCTTCGATGTCGAAAATGATGAACAGCATCGCGACCAAGTAAAACTTGACCGAGAATCGCTCCCGGGCATCACCAAGGACCGGGATCCCCGACTCGTACGGGGCGATCTTGACGGCGGTTCGCCGATACGTCGAGAACAGATGCGACACGCCCAGCATCAGGATCGCGTTCGCGATCACGAAGGCGGTCAAAACCAGGACTGGCGCGTACGACCGAAGCATGAATTAGGACCCGAGTTCTCAGTAGTCGGCCGGCAGGACGAAGCTCGTGAAAAGATTCACGAGTTCGGGGGACGAATCTAACGGAGGCTTTCGGCGAGTTCAACCTCGCCACGCCATCCGCAAATTGCGGCGGGTGATGGGTTTAGCTCCCTCGCTAGAACCAGGCGGCGTCCATCTCCAATGGCGTGGCATCGCGGCGACGGAGCAACTGGTGCGTTGGCGCCTCGGCCGCGAGGATCCAGTCGAAGAAGAACCGAGCCGTCATCACCTTCCCGCGGTAGAAGTCGGCGCTCCCGCCGCCCGACTCCCGCCC
>CADEGB010000109.1:0-3893 GCA_902826755.1 uncultured Gemmatimonadota bacterium | reverse complement strand
AACGCGTTGGCGAGCGCTCGCTCCGGGTTGCCCTGCCCCAACTGGCGCGTCGTTTCCACCAGATCAGCGACGGCCTCAGCCAGCCGATCGCCGAGTGCCGCCACCTCCGCGGATGGGCCTCCCTGCGCCTCTTCGGCGGCCCCCCGGATCCGGTCAACCAGCATCCGGAATCCGGCTCCCTCTTCCTGACCCACCTTCCGCCCCAACAGGTCTAGGGCTTGAATGCCGTCGGTCCCCTCGTGAATGGGATTGAGCCGGTTGTCCCGGTACAGCTGTTCCACCGGATACTCCCGGCTGTAGCCGTACCCGCCGAGGACCTGGATCGCGAGACTGTTGGCCTCGAGACAGAACTCCGAAGGCCACGCCTTGGCGATCGGCGTGAGGAGATCGAGCAGGCGGGTGGCGTGCCGACGGGCCTCTTCGCTCGACCCGGTGCGTTCCTCATCGACCAGCCGGGCACAATAGAGACAGAGCGCCAGACCGCCCTCGACGAACGCCTTCTGCCGGAGCAACATCCGCCTGACGTCCGGGTGTTCGATGATCGGGACCTGCGGCGTGGTCGGGTCCTTGACTCCCAGGCGCCGGCCCTGCGGACGGGTCCGAGCATAGGCGAGCGACTCGAGATACCCCCGGTAGCCAAGCACGACGGCGCCCATCCCGACGCCGATCCGGGCCTCGTTCATCATCGTGAACATCGCGGCCAAACCCTGGTGCGGCGCTCCAACGAGGAACCCGACCGCGCCGGACTGGCCGCCCGGCCGGAACCGGCCTTCGCCCAGGTTGAAGACGGTGTTGACCGTGCCGCGATAGCCCATCTTGTGGTTGAGGCCGCCGATGATGACGTCATTACGTTCGCCTGGACGGCCATCGTCGTCGAGCAGATGCTTCGGCACGATGAAGAGTGAGATCCCCCGGACGCCCGCGGGCGCCCCCGCGATCCGGGCCAGCACGAGGTGCACGATCGTCTCGGACAACTCGTGGTCGCCACCGGAGATCCACATCTTCGAGCCGAACAGGCGATAGCTCCCATCCGATTGTGGTTCCGCTCGGGTGGTAATGTCGGCCAGTGACGAACCGGCCTGCGTCTCCGAGAGAGCCATGGTGGCGAGGAACCGACCCTCGAGAATCGGCCGGGCGTAGCGTTCGATCTGTTCCGGGGTTCCGTGGGCCAACAGCAGGTTGGCGGCGCCGAGGGCCAGCAGTGGGTAGGCCGCCGTGCCAACGTTGGCGGCCTTGAAGTGAGCAAACGCGGCCTTTTCGACCACACAAGGCAGCTGGAGCCCGCCAATCGCCGCGTCATGTCCCGCCAACAGGAACCCGGCCTCGGCAAAGGCCTCGAGGGCCACTTTCACCGCGGGATCGGTGTGGACCCGCTCGCCGTCGAACGTCGGCTCCCGTTCGTCGACCGCCTTCCAGTGGGGAAGAAAATGCTCCGTCGCAACCCGGGCGGCGGTGGCAAGGACCTGGTCGAAGGTCTCGCGACCATGGTCGACGAACCGAGGGCGCTGGCAGAGCGACTCGGTATCGAGTACCTCATAGAGCAGGAACTCGAGGTCGCGGCGGGAGAGCAATTCCATGAGGGCACGATCCGGAGCGGGCGGTGGCGCGAAATCTACCCGCGGCCTGCCCCGTCCCGCCTGACTCAGTCCCTGGGAGGGTCCTCCTGACCCCGTGGCGGGTCCGGCGGTCTGGTTTCGGGCTGATTGGGTGTGGCCGGAGCCGCAGCCGGCGGGGGGTCGGTAGCGGAACTGACGGCAAGGGTGGCGCGGAGCCAGGCCCAGCGGGCTTTTGTCATCGGGCCCGGCCACCGGGGGTGGGGCGGGAGCGAGGAAATCTCATGGCAGGGAGCGAAATGCGTGGTTGTTGGTGGGATCGGGGTCCGGCGTGTCAGACGCCGCAAAGGCCGAGATCGTCCGTCCGGCGCCGACCGCAGGCCGCGACGCCGTGAGGTTGACGCTGCGCGACCCCCGGACGGGAATGGTGCCCAGATCGCAGGTCACCCGCCCCACCAGGTTCGCGACCGGCGTCGGACCCGTCCGACAGTCCGGCGGGATCCGAACCAGGCCGACACCGACCGGCAGCAGGACATCGAGTCGGACCGCTCGAGCCTCGTCGTCGTGGTCGCTCGCCACGACCACCTGGATCGTGAGCGTGCTGACCCGAACCGCCACCTCGAGGCTCTCGATCCGGACATCGGCCTGCCAGATTTCCTGGGCGGCGAGCGGCGGCGGGGCAGCCAAGAGCAGCGCTATCGCTCCGGTCCAGAGACCATTCACGCATTACCTCCAATCGTGGCGTCTTGCCGGCGGGTGTCCGGCGTGACTAGAATCGCGGGCCAACGGTACCACCGGGCCATCACCCCCCTATCAGGGAATCCCCGGCGGCCGTCATCTCGTCATCATTTCACCCGGTAACATGTTGCGACTGCAGACCTTGGGTGGAATCGCCCTGGAGGCGGACGGCGCCCTCCCCAGCGGGGGTCCACGCCGCCGTCGGATGGCGCTGTTGGCCCTCGTTGCCACGGGGGGGCGCCGGGGCATCGGACGGGATCGGGTCATCGCGGTGCTCTGGCCTGACAGTCCGTCAGAACAGGCCCGCCACGCCCTCTCCCAGACGCTCTACGCCCTTCGCCGCGACCTCGGCGGGCGGGAAGCCATCATCCTCGGCCCCGAACTCCGCCTCGATCCGGCGATCATCACCACCGACCTCGACGAGTTTCGGGCGGCGGTGGCCGCTCGCGACTGGGCGGCGGCGGCGACCGGGTACCGAGGCCCCTTCCTCGACGGTTTCGTGCTGCCCGATGTTCCCGAGTTCGACCGGTGGGCCGACGACGAGCGACGAGGGATCGCGGCCGAGGCGCGCCAGGCATTCGAGGCGGCCGCGGCTGACGCGACCGCGGGCGGCCGCCCGCTGGACGCCGTCGGGTTCTGGCGCCGACTGGTGGGGCTCGACCCGCTCAGCAGTCGGTTCGCGCTCGGATTGATCGAGTCCCTGTCGGCGGCGGGCGATCGATCGGGGGCCATCAGCCACGCCCGGGAATACTCCGATCTCGTCCGGCGGGAACTCGAACTCGAGCCCGATCCGGCCATTGCCGCCGCCGTTGCTCGACTCCGTCCGACGACCGGTCCGGCAGTCGTACCCGCCGCGCTGCCCTCCGTCCCCGAGCCGGCGCCACCGGCCGCGGCGGCGAGCTCCGCCCCGGCGCCGGCCCGCCGATTCGATCGACGCTGGGTAGCAGCCGCGATCAGCATCGTCCTGATCGTCACGGCCATCGCGGCCTTCGCCACCCGCCGGCGCGGCCCGGCGTCGGGGGTCGCGCCCTCTCCGATCCTCGCGGTCGGCGACCTTCGAGACCTCACCACCCCGGACTCCGCCACGACGGGCGTCCTCGGTGAGATCCTCGCTACCAGCCTGACGCGACTGACGACCCTCGAGGTAGTCGCCACCTCTCGGATGCTGGAATTGATGCCGCGGGGCGACCTCCCGATCCGCGCCGCCCGACTCGAGGCCGCTCGCCGGGCGGGGGCCACCGAGGTCCTCGAAGGCGAACTCTCAGCCGCCGGGGACGGCATGCTCCGCCTCGAACTGCGCCGGGTCGACGTCAAGTCCGGCGTCGTCCGGCGGGGCTACCTCGCCGTCGGGCGCGACCGATGGTCGGCGGTCGACAGCATTACCGGATCGCTCGCGAACGACCTGGCGCTGGCCGCGCCCGTCGAACCGATCGAGGCCCGGTCGCCCACCGCGCTCCGTCTCTACGAGGATGGGCTCCGCGCCCTCTATCAGTACGACACGTTCGCCGCCGCCCGGAACTTCGGCGCCGCCCTGGCGGAAGACTCGTCGTTTGCCCTCGCGGCCTATTACGGGTGGTGGAGCGCGTCGTTGATTGGGGATCC
>CADEGB010000108.1 GCA_902826755.1 uncultured Gemmatimonadota bacterium | reverse complement strand
GCGCGCTGGGCAACCGCCTGGCCATCCGCCCCGACCACGGCGGCGGTGAGAAGCCAGAGACACGACGGGCGAACGCTGGGCATGACCGCTCCGAACGGGACTGAGTGACGCCGTTCCGGGGCTCGGAACCACCACCCCTGGACCTCAACGCGGCATCTTACTCTCCGAATATACGGCGGCCTGACGCGGTCGATGAAGCAAAGCTCCCCCGAAGGGCGGAAGGGTCGCCCTGATGATTACGATTCGGGATGACGCGACCGACCCTGATCTTCGTGGCACCCAGGGCTCGGGTCAGGCCGTCGCGACGAGCCCCCGCCGCGTGGCGATCTCGAGCGCCCGGCCCAGAAGCTCGACACCCAGGTCGAGCTCCGCATCGGTCACCGTGAGGGGCGGCGCGATCCGGAAGACGCCCCCCAACCCGGGCAGCGTGACGATGTTCATGCTGAGACCGAGATCCATGCAGGCCCGGGTGATCGCCGCCCCCAACTCCAGAGCCGGCGCCTTCGTCGTCCGATCCGCCACGATCTCCATCCCGAGGAGCAGGCCGCGGCCGCGGACGTCGCCGATGCAGTCGAAGCGGTCCTGGAGCGACCGGA
Organism: uncultured Gemmatimonadota bacterium; assembly: GCA_902826755.1. GTDB lineage: Bacteria > Gemmatimonadota > Gemmatimonadetes > Gemmatimonadales > GWC2-71-9 > SHZU01. The sequence goes on along the minus strand of CADEGB010000108.1, from coordinate 11,375 downwards.
GTCCCTCCGCCAACCGCGCGCCGGCCTGGCGGGCCCGCTCGGTCAACCGATCCCGCCGAACGATCTCCAGCACCTTGAGCCCCACCGCCGCGGGAAGGGGATCGGAGACGTGGGTGGTGTAGAAGAGAAAGCCCCGATCGTGACAGCGCTCTTCGATGGCCGCCGAGCAGAGAACCGCGGAGAGCGGAAGCCCCGCACCGAGGGTCTTCGAGAGGGTCAGGATGTCGGGCACCACGCCGTCGCGCTCGAAGGCAAAGAGGTGGCCAGTGCGGCCCATCCCGGTCTGCGCTTCGTCGAGGATCAGCAACATTCCCCGCTCTTCGCATTTCCGCTTGAGGGCGGCCAGGTACCCGACGGGCAACTCGAGCACCCCGCCGGTGCTCAGGATCGGCTCGGCAATGAACGCAGCCAGACTCCCGCTCGACTGGCTGTCCACCAGATCGAACCCGTAGTCCAACTCGGCCCGCCAGTCCGGTTGACCGCCTCGCTCGAACCGCGGCCGGTAGCCGTTAGGCGCTGGAATGGCGAGCGACCCGACGGCCGCCGGACCGTACCCCTTGCGCCCGGCCGAGTAAGTCGCCGAGCCCGCCCCGCCGGTCACGCCATGCCAGGACTGGGCAAACCCGACCACCTCATGCTTGCCGGTGAACAGCTTGGCCATCTTGATGGCCGCTTCGTTGGACTCCCCACCGGTGCTGAGCAGCAGCACCCGGTCGAGCCCCGCCGGGGTGGCGTCGGCCAGGCCGCGGGCCAACTCGACCACCGGGCGGGACAGCATCCCGCTGAACAGGTGGTCGAGATTGGCCGCATGGTCGGCCACGACGGCCGCCACCTCGGGGTGACCGTGGCCGAGAAGCGAACTCATTTGCCCGGAGGTAAAATCGAGGATGGCCCGGCCATCCGCGTCGTAGACGAAGCTCCCTCGCGCGCGTTCGATGATCAGCGGCTCGAACCGGCCGCCGTAACGGATCAGGTGGGCGCGGGCGTCGCGCCAGAACTCGGGATCGGCATTACGGGACACGGGGACCTCCGGCCGCGGGTCGGAACGATGAAAAGCGACGGCGTGTGAGTTACCGGTAGTAGGGCGTTTGCACAAGCGGGGCTAATGGCGTTTATCTGAAGTATTTGTGATACTTATGGTCATGGACCATCTCGACCTCGACCTGCTCCGTACCTTTGCCGTCATCGCCGAGACGGGGGCGCTCAGTCGGGCCGCCGTGCGGGTAGGCCGGACCCAGGCCGCCATCAGTCTTCAAGTCAAACGGCTGGAGGCGATCGTCGCGCAGACCCTCCTCGATCGAAGCGGGCGCGGGGTGACCCTCACGCCCCAGGGGACCCGGCTCCTGGCCCACGCGCAGCGCATCCTCCGCTATCACGACGAGGCCCTGGCGGAGTTGTCGGGGAAAGGTCTGACCGGGACGATCCGTTTCGGATGTCCCGACGACTACGCGGTGGTCATCCTCCCGCAACTCCTCCGAGGCTTTGCGCGAGAACATCCGGAGGTACTCGTCGAGGTGTACTGCGCCCACACCCCGCGGCTCCTCGAGCGATTGGATCGGCACGCCCTCGACCTGGCGTTGACCTCCTTCCCCGAGCAGGAGAAGGGCGCGGCGATCATCCGCTGGGAGCCGCTCGTCTGGGTCGGATCGGTGGGATCGACGGCCGCCAACCTCAACCCGCTTCGGCTCGCGCTCTCCGATCCCGACACCCTGGACCACCGGGCCGCCCGGCGGAGCCTCGAGGCCGTGGGACGGTCCTACCGTCTTGCCTACGCCAGCGCGAGCCTGGCTGGGCTCACCGCGGTAGTGCGATCCGGGCAGGCCATCGCGGTCTTGACCCGGACCGCGGTGCCGGAGGATCTCCGCGTCCTTCCGCCGGAAAGCGGATTGCCGCCGCTCCCGAGCGTGGGGATCGCCCTCACAGTGGCCACCCCGCAGCCGGCGGCGGTAGTGAGCGCATTCGCGGAACACGTCAGACTCGCCCTGCCGGCCATCTAGACGATCCACGCCAGGACCATTCGAGAGAGGAACGTGTTCCAGGTCGCCCTCCCGGTGGTGCCGCCCCCGATCGACCCGGAAGCCCGCTGAGGTTGGTTGACCGGCGCCGTCCCCTGACCCCGAAAACGGGGCACTTTGCAACGTTTTGGCCCGTTCCAACGTCGGATCACCATCATGGCGACTCCGCCACTCCGACGCTCCTGGCCCGTCACCATCCCCGCCCTCCAAGTGGCGGGCCTGCTCGGACTTGCCACGGTGGCTGGATTCATCCTCCTGGCCGCGCTGCCTGGCGCCTTGGGCCAGCTCGCGCTGACGCCCGCGGAGATTGCCACCCGCCCCTGGACGGCGTTCAGCTACCCCTTCGTCCACACCGGCTTGCTGCCTTTGGCCCTCGACCTCGGGGCCTTGCTGCTGCTGGCGCCGGGGCTCGAACGCGGGGCCGGCGGGGCCAGGATGCTGGCGTGGTTCGCCGGCGGGACCCTGGTTGGCGCGGCGCTGGCGCTGCTATTCCCGACCGCCCCCCTCCTCGGCACCGGTCCGGCGCTGGCGGGCGTGGCCATCGGCTCGGCCTGGCGCCCCGCGGAACAGACGACCGCCGCCGCGGGTCGCTGGCTGGGCATTGTCCTGGCCATCGCGGCGCTCCTCCCGCGGATGAGCGGGAGCCCGGACGGGCCAATGCGGTGGGCCCTGATCGCCACGCTGGTGACGGCCGGGCTGGCGATGGGCAGGACCCGAAAACCCAAGGTCGAGCGTCAGGTGGAACTCCCCAACTCCCACTTCAATCCGCCCGGTGTTCATCACGAAGTCCGGATGACGACCCCCTGGGACGTGATCGATCTCGACCAGCTCCACGAAGCCAACCGCGAGGGTGTCGAGGTCCTCCTTCGTCGCGCCCGGGAGCTCGGCCCCACTCACCTCGGTGCCGCCGACCGCGAACTGCTCGACCGGATGGCCACTGCCGCCCGCCTGACGGCCGAGCGCTCCCGCGACCGTTAGGCGGACCGGCCCCGACTGGCCAGGTAGTGGTGCCACAGCAGCCGGGCGGCCACCGAGCGCCAGGGCGCCCATCGTTGCGCCATCCGGGTCAACCGGTCGTAGTCGGGCCTGGCCCTCAGACGCTTGACCTCGCGCACCGCGTCGGCCAGAGCCAGATCCCCGTGGGGCCACACGTCGGGCCGCCGAAGCGCCACGAGGTAGTAACAGTCCACACTCCACGGCCCGAGCCCGCGGATGGCCAGGAGACGTTCCCGACCAACCGGATCGGGAGCGCGCGCCACGGCGCCGAGATCGAGCCCGCCGGTGTGAATCGATCGCGCCAGGTCATGGAGATATGAGGCCTTCGGTCCGGTGACGCCGAGTCCGCGGAGACCTCCCACGCCGAGGCGGGCGATCCCACTCGGGGTGACACCCTCGGCGGCGAGGCGAACCCGTTCGAACATGGTCCGGGCAGCGGCCAGGGAAACCTGTTGCTCGAGAATGATCCGGGCCAAGGCGGTAAAACCCGGGCGGCGGGCCCACAGCGGCGGCGGACCGTAGCGGGCCACGATCGAGGCCAAATCAGGATCTCGCTGCGTCAGGATCTCGACCCCGAGATGGAGGAGATCCCTGGTCAGTTGGCGAGGCGGCGGAACCGGCCGCCGGACCCTTCGACCACGCTGCTGTCTTTTCACTGGTTGTCCCATCTTTAGTGGGCCCAAGAATACTCGCGGACCCGCCGGCACGGCTGTCGGACCGGGTCACGCCAGCGTACGTTCCACCGATGTCCCTGACCTCTTCGACTTCGATCGTCCTCGGCGCCACCCTCGCGTTCGTCGTTGCCACGACACCCCTCCCCGCCCAGTCTGAGCCCCTCTGGACCAGCTCGAGCCGGCGGGCCGAGTTCGTCACCATGGCCGACGGAACCCGGCTCGCGGTCGACTGGTGGGTCCCGACTGGCTGGCGGGGCGCCGGCCCGGCTCCGACGCGGTTCCCGGCCATCTTCCGCTACACGCCGTACGGGCGCTCGACCTTCGACCCGAAAACCGGCGAGGTGGCGGGCGATCGGTTCTACCTCCAGCGCGGCTACGCCTACGTCAGCGCCGACATGCGCGGCACCGGCGCGTCGTTCGGCTGGATCAATATGATGGACCCCAGGGTGCGCGACGACGGCAAGGAACTGGTCGACTGGATCGCCGCGCAGTCGTGGTCCAGCGGCGCGGTCGGGATGCGGGGCGGTTCCTACGAGGGGTGGTCGCAGCTCGCGGTGGCATCGAAGGCTCCCAAGGCACTCAAAGCCATCGCCCCCGAGCACGCTGGCTGGGAGGGGCTTCCGATGCGTCCGGGCGGGATCTACTCCCAGGCCTTCATCCAGGTGTGGACCGCGGTGACCTGGCACACCAACCGGAGCGCCACGTTCTCGAGCTTCCCGATTCCGCCCACGCCGCCGGTGGTGGATGAAGACGGCGATGGTGACGTCCGCGACGAAATTCCGCTCGACCTCAACGGCAACGGCTACTTCGCCGACGACTACCGGTGGCCCATCGCCGACGGTCCGGAGCCACGTTACCCCGATGGAATCCGCCGCACCCAGCACCTCTACCTGGCGGCCGTCCTCCAACACCTCACCGATCCGGCGGGCGCGCCGGGAACCTGGAACGGCGATCAGGTCCTGAGCGCCATGCGGTTCCGGGACACCAAACGTCCCGGCGACGGGCTCACCGGGCCAGACATGGGCTGGGCCTGGCTCCCCGATGTGATGCGATCGAGGGTGCCGATGTTGACCCTGGCCGGATGGTTCGATGCCTTCGTCGAAGCGTCCGTCCAGGTCCACGCGACGACCCGGGTCGCCAACTTCGGGCGGTTGGTGGCCAAGCCGGGCTATCACCAAGGCGTATCGCCGGCGTTTGCCGCCTCGATCGGGGCCGACTCGACGCCGGGCGCGCTGGGCCGCATCTCGCGCGAGGAAGAACTCCGCTGGTTCGACCGCTGGCTCAAAGGCATCGACAACGGCGTCGACCGGGAGCCACCGGTCCGCCTCTTCGTGATGAACGCCGGCTGGCGGAACGAGGCCGTCTGGCCGCCAGCGACGGCCGACACGACGCTCTTCCTGGGGGACCGCCATGGACTGATCGGCACGCCGCCTGCCCCGGGCACCGACCGCCTGCGCGCCGACCTCACCGCCAACTCGGCCTGGGATCCACCCCTTCCGGCCGAACCAATCGCCTTCGTGCAGAAGCAACTCGGCCGCCCCGTGCTGCCGATCGAGGCCTATCGGCGGAACCGCTCCTTCATGTTCGGCGTCCCGGATGGACCGCCGATCCGGAACGCGCTCGAAAAGACGTCATTCGTCTACACCTCCGCGCCGCTCGACCGTGACCTCGACGTCATCGGCCATCCGATCGTGCGGCTCTGGGCCGGCTCGAGCGCGCCGGACGGCGACTTCTTCTTCTACCTCGAAGACGTGGCACCCGACGGCTCGGCGGTGCTGGTCACCGACTACCAGCATCGGGCTGGCTTTCACGCGCTTCGCGACCCCGATGAGATCATCCCGAACAACCCGGGCGTCCGGGTCCTGCCCCGCCTCCCGTGGCATGGGTTCCGGCAGGCCGACTACGACCCCAAGGTCTTCGCGACCGGAGATCCCCGGGAGATCGTCACCGCCCTGAACCCGACCGCGTGGCGGTTCCGGAAAGGGCACTCGATCCGGCTCGCGATCGCCAACGCGGATTGGCCGAGCTTCGAGCTCCATCCCTTGTTGGCGCCGTCGAACCGGCCCGACGCGGCGGATACCGTCGTCCCGACCGTCGAGGTACGCTTCGGGGGAACCCATCGATCGCGGATCGAACTCCCGATCGCGAGGTGACCATGAAACGCGTGCTCAAACGGATCGGCCTCGGGCTGTTAGCGCTCCTCGCGATCCTGGTCGTCGTCGGCACCATCTGGGAGCAGGTGGCCCAGCGGGCGGCCACGCGCCGGTTTCCACCGCCGGGCCAGTTGGTGGACATCGGAGGCCGGCGGATCCACCTCGACTGCCGGGGCAGTGGCTCGCCCACCGTCGTGCTGATCCACGGACTCGATACCGGCGGAGCCCTCAGCTGGTCGGCGGTTCACGACTCCATCGCAAGGACGACGAGAACCTGCGCCTACTCCCGGGCCGGGATCATGTGGAGCGATCCCACCCCCTCGTTCACGCCGAAGGGTATCGTGGCCGACCTCCACGCCGCCTTGGCCGCCGCCAGCGAGCAGGCCCCGTTGGTATTGGTCGGTCACTCGCTCGGCGGGCCAATCAACCTGCTCTATACGAAGGACCATCCCGACCAGGTGGCCGGCCTGGTGATGGTGGACGCGTCGCATCCCGAACAGTTCGCCCGCTTCAAGACGCTCGGGATCACCACTGAGAGCGCCGCCCTCAAGGCGCTCGAGGTGGCCGCGGCGCTTTCCTGGACCGGCATCGGGCGGCTCCTCACCAGTCAGATCGGGGGAATGCCGAACCAGGCCAGCGACGTCGTGCTGGCCCAGCGCGCCTGGGGGCCCCGTTCGATCCGCGGGGCCATCGCCGAAATGGGCGCGCTCCACGAGATCTTTGCCGAGGCCGGATCGGCCCGCGACCTCGGCAGTCGGCCGCTGGTGGTCCTCACCGCCATGAAGCCGATGTCGGCGGCGGAACTGAAAACCGCCGGGTTCACGGAGGAACAGGCCCGGGGTCAGAAGGCGATGTGGCTCGAGATGCACCAGGAAGAAGCGCGCTGGTCGACGGCGGGCCGGCAGATCGTCGTGCCCGACGCGTCCCACTACATCCAGTTCGATCGACCGGACCTGGTGATCGCCGCGGTGACCGAGGTCGTCATGGCGGTTCGGACCGGGAGTCGCTGAACCGTCAGGGCGTCGAGCCCCGGGGCGGCACCAGCGGCAGGAGGATGTGGGACGGAAACTCCGGTCCGTGCCGCAGTGTCTGACGCGCCACCACCGCCTCGGCCATCGTCACCGCCGCCAGATTGTCGGCTCCGGAATTCAGGTTCGGCAGGAAGTAGGGAGACCAGCTCGACGAGATCTCCACCCTGATCCGATGGCCGCGCCGGAACAGGTTGGCGGTACCCCGCCAGAATCCGATCGTATATCGATACACCTTCCCCGGCTCGAGGATCTCGAGCCGCGCCCCGTTGAATCGACCCTCGTTGGCGCCATCCCGATTCCGGGCGCGGATCGCCCCTTCGGCCAACAGCAGCGCCCGGCCATCGGGCTCGACGTCCACCAGGCGCACGAACCAGTCGGTGTCCCGGGCGGAGGTGGCCGCATGGAGCGTCGCCTCGATCGGACCGGTGACCTCGATCGGCTCCTCGAGGGGCGGTGTCTGATATACCAGAACGTCGGGCCTCGCGGCGGATTGGCGAGTGTCGAGCGCGCCGTCGATGTGACCATTGTGGGCCGGATAGGGATCGAACGGATCCCGGGTCGGATCCCGGGGATCGTACACCCAGGCATCCGAACCTGACGCCGATGGAAGCGCCATCGTCAGAAGTCCGTCACCCGTGGCCGAGTTGGCCCGGCCGGCCGACGTGAAGTAGAACCGCGTCGGCTTGGCCTGAGGCAGTGGCCAGTCGCGTTCGGCCCGCCACCGGTTCTCGCCCATGACGAAGACGTAGACCGGTGGGTCCTGCTCGACCCCGTTGTCGATGCCCTTCAGGTACCGATCGAACCACCGGGTAGTGTACCCCCGGACGTCGATGACCGCGTCGGAGCCGTAGTCGATCCCGCCCACCACCCGCTGGTTGATGCCGTGAACCCAGGGGCCGATGACGATGGTCGGCCGGCGCGACGCGGGCGTGGCGCCGTGGCGCTTCATGCCGAGGTAGTTCATGGGGGTGCCGGGATGATTGGCATCGAACCAGCCGCTCATCGCGAGCGCCGGCACCGTCACCCGGGACCAGTTGGCCCGGCCCTGATAGGCGATGGCCGCCCAGAATGGGTCGGTGGAGCGGTTCCTTCCGTACATCCGGGCCACCCACGGCGCGGACGCGTTGCCGCGGCGGCTGTTGAGATCGGCATACGGCGGGCGCGTCAGGTCCGCCCGCCGGCTCGACCATCCGGCGTATCCCCCGGTATCCACCGTCTGGATCGTGCGGCCCGACATCATCGCGATCCAGTCGACCACCCAGCCACCGACCAGCACGCCGTGCTGATAGGGCCAGTTCTCGAACTGGTCGGGCGGTGACACCATGGGGGCGATCGCGGCGAGATGCGGCGGCGCGGTGACCGCGGTCCACCACTGGGTCCACGCCGAATACGACCCGCCGATCATTCCGACCTTACCGTTGGACCAAGGCTGGCGCGCCATCCACTCGACCAGGTCGTACCCGTCCGTCTTCTGGCGGGGGTCGAACGGATCGAAGGCGCCATCGGAGTCATAGCGCCCCCGCGAATCGGCGGCGACGACCACATAGCCCCGCCGCGCATACCAGCGACCGTCCTCCCGGCGTCCCGTGTTGTCGTACGGCGTGATCGACAGGATCCCGGGCAGCTTTCCTTCCGCGCCCTCAGGTGCGTAGACGTCCACCGACAGTCGGACCCCGTCGCGCATCCGCACCATCACCCCGCGTCGCTCCCGGACTTCGTACCGCGCCGGAGAATACGCCCCGGCATCCGGCGCTTGGGCCCGAACCGGCGCCACCGGCAACGAAACGGCGAACAGCGCCGTGCCCATCACGGCGCCGGCCCCGAGGCGACGCACTCCGATTCGGATTCCGGTCATCGTTGGCTCCCCGTCCCGGCCACCAGGTCACCGTCCGCCGGTCGGGAGGCCGCTTCCGCCGAGCAGGCCGGCGCGAGTAGTGGTCACCTCGAGCAGCGGCGTGGACCGCGCCGCGGCAACCTCGGCGGCGGTGAACGGCGGGATCCGGCGCGCCACCTCCGCCCCGCCAAACTCGCGCACCGTGTAGTTGAGCACCTCGGCCACCTCGGCCGGCGCCAGCGTGGTCTGGGTCACCCCTGGCACCCGCAACAGGTACGCCCGACCTCCGGGCGCGGCGACGAGCCGGGCCAGATCGCGCCTCAGGTCTGGCACCTGACCGTCGAGTCCGGCGCCGTCCTCGCCGTGACACCCCATGCAATGGAGGAGATAGTGCTGGCGAGCCAGGCTGGGCGGATGGTCGGCGCAGGCCCCGACCGCGACGGCCACCAGGATCAGGGCCGCCACCCCCGGGCGGCCCCGCGGGGAGCCGATCATTTGGGCGCGACGCTCACGATCCGCGAAACCGTGCAGTGGTAGGGTACCCCCGCCTTGCTGCCGGCGCACCAGTTGTAGTCGTTGGCGGTGGCCGGCGAATAGGCGGGTCGGTCGCCTTCATTCCGGTTGCAGAAGCAGCGACCGCAGGAACTCTTTCCGCAACAATCGTTGTACGAGACGATGTAGTCGCGGCCGTCGGAGGCATTCCGACAGGTGCCGACCCAGGTAACCGGCGCCGACTCGGTACCGGGCGGGCAGGCCGTGGCGGACCCGCCGCAGCAGGCGCAGAGGAACCCGTCGGCGGCGCAGTACCGCCAATAATCGCACGAGGTCTCGTCGGGCTCGGCCGCGCGCTCGGCCCGACCTCGGGACACCGGCAGGAGCGGGATTCCGGCCGCGCCCACCAGGAACCCACCTAACGATCGGAGGATGCTCCGCCGCGTCACCGTCTTGGCGAGGCGGCGGGTGAACCCCTCGACCACGTCGTCATATCGAGCCATCCGAACCTCCTCGAGATTCCCGCATCCTCATGCCACCTCACGTCGGCCTGATCGCTCCAGGAACTCCTGAAGCGAGGCGACGCCCCGATCCCGCGCCTCGAACAGGCTGTCCAGATGCTCCCGCGAGTTGACCAGACCGGTGGCCCGTACGATCCCGGCATCGTCGAGCAGCACCGCGTGCGGAAGCCGACCGGCGCCGTACGACAGACCGAGTCGTTCCGACAACACGTACGGAAATTCTCCCAACGACTCCGCCGCGACGTACTGCTCCTGCTGTGGCCGATCGCCGTCGCTCGCGAGAATGACGTCGACCGGCGGACGCTCCCGGCGTCGGATCGAGCGGAGCGCGGGCAGCAGCGACTTGCACACCGGGCACGTCGGCGAGACGAACACCACCAGCGTGTCCGCACCCCGGGGGTGGGGCCCGCCGATCCGGAGCGGCTGGCCGGTCAGGGTCTCGACGTCGATGGTCGGCGCCGGCTCCCCGGGCTTGAGTCCCTTGGCAAGTGCCAGCGCCCCGGCCGGTTGGAGGCGTTCATGGAGCACGCCGATCTGGCGGGCCAGCGCCACCACCACCAACGCCAGACCGATCACGACCAGCCACAGGGCCACGATCGCGATCCACCCCGCGGCGCTCACGAGAGACCCTCGCGTCGACCCGGCGTCGCGGCCAACCGGGCCGCGGCCGAGAACAGGAGCGATGCGGTGATCACCGTGCCCGTCACCGTCACGACGTCGAGCGCGCCCAACCCGCGCGCGGCGGGAGGCACCGCCGCCACCGCGGCGGCCGCCGCCAGGAACAGATTCCGGATCACCATCCACCAGCCGATCCGCTCGCTCCGATCCAGGCCGAGGCAGCCGCAGTCGATCCGGACCCGGCCCCGGAGCAGGTTGACGCCGAGAGCGGCGGCATATCCAAGCAGGAGGACAATCGCGAGGCCGGCACCGAGGGTCCGCCAGGACGGCACCAGGAGGGCCACCGCCGAGAGAACCTCCGCCCCGATCACCATCACCGCCGCCGGCGCCTCGAGGCCGGCGGGCAACAGCCGGTATCCGGTGAGGACCGACCGGAATCGCCCCAGGTCGCGGAGCTTATGGGCCGCCGCCGCTCCGAACAGCAGGCTGAGCGACAGAGCGAGCATCCAGCCGATCGCCGGATCGAGCGTCATCATGCCACCGTCACCGCGTCACCAGCGTGCTTGGCGTGAGGCCGATCTCGGCGACCGTTCGAAGCAGCTTCCCGGTCCTGGCGTCGAAAACCCGAAGCTCGGGCGCGGCGATGAACAGCCCGAACAGGAGCGGCTTGGCGTCGCTGGTTACCGCGATCGAGGTGAGTGGCTTCTCGAGGGCCACCCGCTGCACCCGTTTCCCGCCGGCCGCGAGGTCGTGGACCCAGATCTCGGTCCCCGGGTCCTTGTGGGTGTCCTTACCACCCTGATGCATCAGGCTGTAGAGCCGGCGGTCCTTGAGATGGATCGCGAGATGCTGCATCCCGCCCGGCTTCCAGTTCTGCTGCCGCTCGGCCGGGGTGGTGAGCGACCACTTCGTCCCCGCCTTGATGGCGCCGCCCGCGGTCTGGACGGGGACGACGTCTCCCGAAAACGACGCGAACAGCCAGGTGGCGCCGTCCCGGACTCCCTTTTCGGTGACCGGATCCTTGTTCGGGTCGAACAGTTT
>CADEGB010000107.1 GCA_902826755.1 uncultured Gemmatimonadota bacterium | reverse complement strand
CGGACGTCCGCCGGCAAGCTGGTTCGGCAAGGCGGCTTCGGATGGCAAATGGGCGACGAGGGGGCCGGATACTGGATCGGCCAGCAGGCGCTCCGCGCCGTGGGGTTGGCCGAGGACGGCAGGGCTCCAGCCACCGCGCTCCGCTCGGCGCTGCTCAAAGCCGTGGGAGCCCCCGACTTCCGGGACGTGGTCGGCTGGTCGACGGTCGCCACGCCGCGGGAAGTTGCCAACTTGTCGCGCGCCGTGGTCCACACCGCCGAGACCGGCGACGCCGTGGCGCGTGCCATCCTCGACCGCGCCGCCACCGAACTGGCCCGCTTGGTCAACCAGCTGGCCGGGGAGTTCCCCAATCCTGGCGCGATCCCGGTCGGGCTGGCCGGCGGACTGTTGGCCCAAGAGGGACCGTTAGGCGGTCCCGTGGCGGACCTCCTCCTCCCTCCTTTCGTGCCACTGGCCGACCCGGTCGACCCGCTCCTCGGCGGACCGAAGCTTCTGGCCGCAAGCGCCTGAACGGCGCTCAGGACGGCGACTTGAAGCCGATCCGGTTGTGGCTGCCGTCGCAGAAGGGCGCGGTCCCGGTGGCCCCGCAGCGGCAGAGGGAACAGGAAGCTCTGTCGACGACCTCCCCGTTTTCCTTCGTCACCCGGATCGGGCCCCGGATCAGGAGGGGCCCGTTGGGCCTTGGCGTCACCTCGACCGGCGCCGCGGTCGGCGGGGCGCCCCGCGGCACGGCCTGACCGAGGCGAACCGTCTGGAGGGCGCCGGAAGGGCACTTCGCCACGGCCGCCACGATGGCATCGGGCTCCGCGCCCTCGACTTGGATCCATCGCTTCTGCGCCACGTCGAAGACGGCCGGCAGGGCCCGGAGACAGACCGCGGAGTGAATGCAGACGTTGGGATCAAACGTCACCACGATCCCGTCGCCCTCGTAGACCTGCAGCCGCTTCGTCATCGTGCCGCCTCCCGCCTGACCTGATCCGGAGCAAATCCAGCTGTCCGCTTGTACCGGGCCGCGATGTCTTCGAGCTCGGCCCGCGGGATCACGTCGTGAATATGCCCAAACCCGGCGGGCGCCCGTTCCTCCGCGATCTGCATGACCTGCTCGGGACCGTTCCGCCGGTTGGCGAGCACCACTTCGGCGGTCGGGCCCAACCGATCGTCCTGATACTCCTCCAAGGCCCGCTCGACATCGGCGGAATCCACCAGACGGCGGGTGAGGGCGGCGGCGTCGAGGATGGCCTGAGAGGCCCCGTTGGAGCCGATCGGATACATGGCGTGGGCCGCGTCGCCGAGCAGGGTGACGCGGCCATGGGTCCAGCGAGGCAGCGGATCGCGATCGACCATCGGGTACTCGAAGACCGTCTCGGCCCCGGCAATCAGGCCGGGCACGTCGAGCCAGTCGAAGCGCCACGACGCGAAGGCTGGCGCGAACACCTCCTTGGCCACCTCCCGGCTCCAATCCTGCCGCGGCGGGGTCCCGCCCCCGACCTCGAGCTCGGCGATCCAATTGACGAGCGAGCGACCCCGATCCGCCCGGACTCGCGAGATCGGGTACGCCACGAACTTCTGGCGTTGGTGCCCCGCCATGATCATGGTTCGGCCATCCAGATATGGCTCGGCATCGGTCACGGCCCGCCAGAGCATCCGACCCGAAAACCGGGCGGGTCCCTCGTCCGGATGGAACGTCCGCCGCACGACGGAGTGAATGCCGTCCGCGCCCACCAACGCGGCCCCGCGGATCGGGTTCGATTCCCGGCCGGTTTCCCGATCGACGAACACCGCTCGGACCTCAGCCCCGGTGTCCTCCCAGCGGACCAACTCGTGGCCGGTCAGCACGGACCCGGATCCGAGCCGGGCCTCCACCGCCTGATAGAGAATCCACTGGAGTTCGCCCCGGTGGATCGAGAACTGTGGCACCGGATAGCCGGCGGCCAGTCCGCGCGGCTCGGACCAGATCGGCTGGCCGTGCTTGTTGAAGTAGGCGAGGGCCGAGGTCTCGATGGCGGTGGCAGCCAGCGCCGGCCCGACGCCAAGGTCGGTCAGGATCCGAACCGAGTGAGGCAGCAGGTTGATGCCGACGCCGAGTGGGCGAATGGCGCGGACGGCCTCGAAGACCCGAACCGGCACGCCGGCCTGGTGGAGCGCGAGCGCGGTGGTCAGGCCGCCGATCCCCGCGCCCACGATGAGGACGGGACGGTCCCCGGTAATGGAGCGCGTCATGGACTCAGGCGTATTTGTCGCCAACCTGCTGGCGAATCGGGTGGGTATCGTACAGGATGGTCATAGTGGCGATTCGATCGACGATCGGGTCGAAGTCGAAGATGTCGGCGCATTCGAACGAGACCGTGGTCCCGTCGCCCAGGGTCCAGTCGTACCGAAAATAGCCGCAGACGCGGCGAGCGCCTCGGGCGCTGACCAGGATGTCGTGGGGCGTGATGACGCTCCGGGCCGATGACGCTGCCAGCTTCGGGAAAAAGGCCGTGGCGGTCATCCTCCCAAGGAACGGCGACAACACGACCCCGTCGGGCGTGAACAGTTCGACGATTCGGGCCGCGTCGCCGGTTTCGAGCCGCCGGAGGTACTCGGAGACCACCTCCACCAGCGGGACCGTCACGTCAGTGGGCTCCGTCGAGTTCGTCGACCACCACCGGTTTGCCGGTCCGGACGACGCTGTGGCGGTATCCATAGGTGAAGTACAGCACCAACCCGATGGTGAGCCAGATGGCGAACATCACCCAGGTCCGGATGGGCAGCCCCTTCATCACGAACAGACAGGCCGCCGCACCACCCAAGGCCACCAGCCAGACCGCCGGGACCCGGAACGGGCGGGGTCGATCGGGCTCCCGGATGCGGAGCACCAGGACGCCGAGGCAGACCATCGAGAACGCGGCCAGGGTCCCGATGTTGGTGAGTTCGTAGATCGTGTTCTCCTCGGCGAAGAGCGCGCCGGCAGCCACCACCAGGCCGGTCACGATGGTGGTGATGTGCGGGGTCCGCCACTTCGGATGGATCTTGGCCGCCCACTTCGGGAGCAGCCCGTCCCGGGCCATCGCGAAGAAGATTCGGGGTTGGCCGTATTGAAACACCAGGAGTACCGCGGTCATCGAGACGACCGCGCCGAGCGACACGATCCAGCTCGCGGTCTTGAGACCGGCCAGCTCGAGGGCATGCGCCAGCGGATCGGCCGACTTGAGCTGGAGGTAGGGCACCAGTCCGGTGGCCACGGCGCCAACCACCACGTAAATCAAAGTGCAGACCGCCAAGCCGAGGAGAATCCCCCGGGGGAGGTTCCGCTGGGGATCCTTGGTTTCCTCCGCCGCCGTCGAGATGGCATCGAAGCCGATGTAGGCAAAGAACACGATCGCGGCACCCTGATGGATGCCGCGGAACCCGTTCGGGGCAAACGGCCGGTAGTTGTCCGGATCGATGTGCATCACGCCAACCCCGACGAACAGGGCCAGAACCAGCAGCTTGATCACCACCATGATGTTGTTGGCGCGGGTGCTCTCCTTGACGCCGAGACAGAGCAGCACGGTGACCAGGCCGACGATCATGAAGGCCGGGACGTTGAGGAGGATCGGGAAGCCGAACGGCCGCGGCGCCGTTTCGAGCAGGGCGTGGATCTCCGGCACGGTCGACATCTTGGCCTGGAGGTACCCGTGGGTCAGCCAACCGGGGAGGTTGATCCCGAAGCCGGAGAGCAGCGAGTCGAAGTAGCTGCTCCAGGCAATCGCGACGGCGATGTTGCCGATCGCGTACTCGAGAATCAGGGCCCATCCGATGATCCAGGCCACCGGGTCGCCGGGCGTGGCATAGGTGTAGGCGTACGCCGAGCCCGAGGTGGGAATCATCGAGGCGAGTTCGGCGTAACAGAGCGCCGCCAGGCCGCAGACCACGCCCAGCAGCACGAACGAGATGATCAGGGCGGGTCCGGCACCGGCTCGGATGACGGTTCCGTCGGCGGCGACGTCGCCGGCGGCCGCGGTCCCGAGCGAGGCGAAGATCCCCGCCCCGATGACCGCGCCGATCGAGAGCATGATGAGATCGCCGACGCCGAGGACTCGCACCAGCCCGCGATCCCGCTCGACCGTGATGGGCTTCCGAAGGAAGAGTGACATGAGCTCGCTGATGAAGAAGACCGACGGCCGAGGGATTCGACCGCTGAGAGGTACCGCGGGTTCAGAACGTCAATTCGACCGTGATGGTACCGGCCACCGGCTGCCCGTCGGAACCGCGGGCCGGCCGGAACCGGTAGCTGCGCATGACGTCTTCGAGCTTCTTGCCGAAGCCCCGATCGGCGGGTTCGGGCGCGAAGCGGACCTCCTCGACCCGTCCTTCCGGGCCGACCATGAAGGTAACGGCAATCGTGGTACCCCGCATCGCCTTCGGGATGTCGGGCGGCGGGAGGATGAGCTGGCGCGGTTCCGGCGGGCGAGCTCCGCCGGCCCCACCGGATCCCGGTCCGGTCCCTGATCCGGTGCCGGAGCCCTTTCCGGAGCCGGTCCCCGAGCCCGATCCCGTACCGGTGCCCGACCCGGTGCCAGTTCCTGCCCCAGTTCCAGCACCGGACTCCTTCGCCGTCGAGGCGACGACCACGGTGTCCGGGGCGGTTGGAACCACGGGGACCTCCTCCTGGGTCACGACCGGCGGCGGCACCGGCACCGGCTCCGGGGGCGGTACCACGGGGGGGGGCGTGGCCTTCGGGGCAGCCAGTGCGGGCAACGCCACCATTCTGACCCGCCCCCCACCCCCGCCGCCCCCACCGGACCGGTCGTCGGCGCCGGCGCCGGCGTTGTCCTGGTAGTCGAGATTCCGAAGCGGGGCCACCCGAATGATCAGCGCCAGGATGGCGAGGTGAACGACGAGAGCCACCACGGCGCTGCCCGGCGAGCGCCGGCTCTTGGGGACACCCAGGCCTATGGGCATGCCCGGCGGCCGCGACAAGCGGACCTGGGCCGGGGGCGGCGGGGGATGGGTCGGTTTCGGCATCCGTTCAGGAGACGTCTGGGCCAGGGAAAAAGATTCGGCTGGCTGACATCCGACAAGGGACACTCGATGGACCGAACGCCCCCGGTCGGATTGGTCGGGGCGAGGGTGACGGCCCCTTCATCGAGGGCCGGAAACGACGAGAGGCGGGCCGAAGGCCCGCCTCTCGCGTTGCTGGATCCGGAAAGAGCGGCTGGAACTCAGGCCTTCGGGGTGAAGCCGATGACCTGAACCCCCGCGCCCCGAACGATGTCGGAAGCCTCGATCCAATCCTGATACGTCCGGCTGGGCATGGCCTTGATGAAGATCAACTTGGCCGGCCGATTGTCGTAGATGGCGTGGATCTGGGTGTCCAGCTGGCCCGGAGGGACCGGCTGTCCGTTGATCTCGTAGTTCCCGTCATCCAGGATGTTGAGCACGATCTGGCTCGAGGGCCCCGAGGAGGCGGCGGTCTCGAGGGGCGGAACCTGGACGTCGATCGCCATCCGGGCCAGGGGCTGCGAGATCATGAAGATGATCAGCAGCACGAGGAGAATGTCGATCATCGGAATGACGTTCGGTTCGGCACTCAGGCCATGGCTGTCGCCAACTGACATTCCCATGAGAGCCCCCTACTTCTTGTCTTTGTCGAGGGCGCCGAACAGGCCGCCCTTCTGTTCGATCTCGGTGATCGCCGCCATGACGCGGACTCCGGACCGACGGGCGATCTCCACGGCGTCCTGGATCTTGTCGAACTTGAGATCCTTGTGGGCCCGGAAGTACATGATTTTGTCTTCCGTGCGCGCCGCGTAGATGGCCGCCAGCTGATCGGGAAGCACGTCGGCCGGAATCGGGTTCGAGTTCAGGAAGTAGTTCCCGTTCTGGTCGATTCCCAGGATCACCTCGTTGTCGCCTTCGGGGCGCTTGTCGAGGTTCTCGCCGGACGGCATCGTCGCCTGAAAGCCGTTCGCGATCAGCGGCGTCACGATCATGAAGATGATCAACAGCACCAGCATGATGTCGATCATCGGAATGACGTTCGGCTCGGCTTTGACGCTGGTCGAGCCCGCCGTGTTAACTGATGTGCCCACTGCCGCTCACCGCCTTCTGCGCCTGGAACTCCTTGGTGAAGATCGACCGGCCGAACTCGCTGCCGACGCTCTTGATCAAGTAGTCGATGAGTTCCTTGGAGCTGTAGGTCATTTCGACCGTGAGGTTCTCGATCTTGGTGGTGAAGTAGTTGTAGAACCACACGGCCGGAATGGCGACGAGCAGACCGAGCGCGGTGGTGATCAGGGCCTCCGAGATACCGCCGGCGATACCCGCCAGACCACCCGACGCGCCACCGGCCGACATCGCGTTGAACGCGGTGACGATACCCATCGTGGTGCCAAGGAGTCCGACGAACGGCGCGGTCGAGCCGACCGTGGCCAGGATGCCGGTCCCGCGCTTGAAGTCGGCCAGCGTGATCAGCATCTGGCGCTCGACCGCCCGCTCGGCCGAGTTGATGTCGGCGGCGGTGATGGTGGCGCGGTCGCGGAGCAGCGGCTTGACTTCGGAGAGGGCGCCGCCCAAGACCTTGGCGACGTGGCTCTGCTGGTTCTTCTCGGCCAGGGCAATGGCCTGATCGAGCTGCTCTTCCTGAATGGCCCGGGAGAACTGCGGCGCGAACTTCCGGGTGGCCGCGGTGCTCTTGGCGATCCGGATCAGCTTGCCGATGGCCACGGTCAGCGAGAAGAACGACATGAACAACATCACCCAGACGATCACGCGCGCGAAGGTGTTGGCGTGCTCGTACAGAGTCAGAATATCTACACCCATGGAACGCTCCCTTTCAGATAGACCGGTCGGGCTTAGCCACCGATGGTGAACGACACGCGTTGCTGGACCAGCTGACGGACCGCCTGCCCCTTGATCTTGGCCGGCTTGAAGGTCGAACCGAGGATCGCGTCCTTGGCCGGCTCTTCGAAGGCCTTGTTGGTGCTGCGGAGGACCCGGAACGACTCGGGCTCCGCCTTGCCGTCGATCCCGACGACGTACTGGACGTCGACGCTGCCGGCGATGCCGGCCTGCTGGAGAACCGGCGGGTACTTCGGCTTCTGGAAGTTGATCGGCTGGACCGGATCGTCCACTTCCGCTTCCACGAACGTTTCGGTGGTCGACACCGGCCCGGAACCACCCACCACGCCGGCCGCGATACCGCCCTCGACGCCCTTACCGCTGAAATCCTTGGCGTCGAACCGCTCGTTCAGGTTGACCGGAGGAATGTCCTTCGGAATCTCCGTCGGGGGCATTACGGTCTGGAAGCCCATCGGCGGAGGATTCGCCGTGACGATCGCGTCCGGTGGCGGCGTCGTCGGTGGAGGTGGTGGTGGCGGCTCAGGCGGCTTCAGGAACACCATCGTGGTGTCCTGGAGGATCTCCTTCAGCGTTTCCGCCGCCCCCGAGGTCGCCTTGACCGCGCCATAAATCAGCACGACGTGGAGCACCCCTGAGACGATGGTCTGGCCGATGGAGCGTTGCCGCTTGGGCTGGGACTCAATGAGGTTTTCAAACATGCGTCCGCCTCCAAGAGGAGTCAGCAGTACCCACAACCGAATCAAGCAGCGCCGGGTTGCGCCCGGCTGACCGCAAGATGACAAATCGATAACAGACGGATTAGCCGATCGTCGGCTGGGTATTCGTCGCCGAGCGAGGCAATGATACGGTAAAAACGGTTCCCTTGCCAGGGCGGCTCTGCACCGAGATGCTGCCGCCGTGGACTTCGGCGATCCACTTGGTAATTGCCAGTCCCAGACCGGTCCCGGTGCCCTCGGTATCGCGGCTCCGGGCCGGATCGGCTCGCCAGAAACGGTCGAAGATGTGGGGGAGGTCTCCAGCGGCGATCCCGATTCCGGTATCGCGCACCACCAGTTGGACGACCCCTTCCTGATCGGCGAGCCCCACCCCGATTTCCCCACCCCGATGGGTGTACTTGACCGCGTTGGTCACCAGGTTGAGCAGGAGTTGCCGGATCCGGGTCCGATCCACCCCCAGCATTACTGGCCGGGAGGGAATCTGGCTCCGGATGGTGAGGTTCTTCGCCTCGCCCAGGATCTGGGCGGTCTCGATGGCCTCGCTGGCCAGTTCCCGGAGATCGCAGTCCTCGACCGCCAGAGGGGCCCGACCCTCGTCGGCCCGCGCCAGCATGAGCAGGCTGTCGACCAGTTCGGTCATCCGGTTGATCTCTTCCAACGACTCGTCAAGCGGCTCGAGACTCTCGGGCGGCATCGTGGGATTGGTCAGCGCCCGCTCCACTCCCGCCCGCAACACCATGAGCGGCGTCTTGAGTTCATGGCTGGCCTCGGCCACGAACCGCTGCTGCGCCGAGAAGCTCTGCTCCAACCGCGCGAACATGCCGTTGGCCGCCTGGGCCAGCCGGGCCAGTTCGTCCGTGCTGCCCGGATCCACCGGGAGCCTCCGATGGAGGCTCCGTCCGTCGGTGATGGCGGTCAACTCGTCGATCGTCGATTCGAGGGGCCGGAGGCTGGTGCCCGCGAGCCAACTGCCCACCAACACCGAGATCAACAACACCGCCGGGGCGATGAGGAGCATCGACCGGAGGAGCGCGGCCGGTCCGAACGACACCTCGTCGACGCCGGCCCCCACCAGCATCGAACGGATCCCCGGATCGGCCCCGACCACCCGGGTCACGTAATAGCGGATGGCTGGCCGGTCATCCGCCACGGAGGCGGTCCCGAAGGCCGGGGGATCGAGCGGATTGCCGGCCAGGGTTCGAAGCCGCTCCAGCGCCGTGGTGTCGAGGCTTCGGGAGGGATCGACCGCTGCCACCACGCCCCCATCGGACCCAACGAGGATCAAGTAGTGCCCGAAGCTCTGGAAATAGTCCTGAACACTCGAGACGATCGGGGGAAGGCGGCCAAACGAATTGGAAAGGTCTCGCACCAGCCGAAGAGTCAGATCGGCCTCGACTTCGAGCCGGTCGTCGAGTTCCTGGAGGTTGGCCTGCCGCCGGTCCAGGTAGAGCACCAGCCCGAAGAGCGTGATCGTGAGGCCGAGCGCCAGAATGTAGCCGATGGCCAGGCGCTGCCGGATCGAACGCATGGTCAGGCCTTGACCACGTACCCGACGCCGCGGACCGTGTGGAGGATCTTCCGGTCCTGGCCGGCGTCGAGCTTCTTCCGGAGGCGATTGATCACCACGTCGACGATGTTGGTGCCCGGATCGAAGTGATAGTCCCACGCATACTCGGTGATCAGGGTCCGGGACATCACCCGTCCGGGGTGGCGCATCAGGTACTCGAGGACCGTGTATTCCTTCGGCGTGAGATCGAGCAGCTTGCCGGCCCGGCGGACCTCCCGGGTGGCGGTGTCGAGCTCGAGATCGCTCACCTGCAGCTTGGTCGATCGGAGCTGAGGCGGCCGCCGGGCGATCGCCTCCACCCGCGCGAGGAGTTCCTCGAAGGAGAACGGCTTGGTGACATAGTCGTCGGCCCCCGCCCGCAGCGCCTGGACCTTGTGGTCGACCGCATCTTGGGCGGTCAGCACGAGGATCGGTATGGTGAGGCCGCGATCCCGCACCGTCCGAAGCACCTCGAAGCCCGTCATCCCCGGCAACCGGAGGTCGAGGATGACCATGTCGTAGTGCCCGCCGGAGATCAGCCGGAGGGCCTCGA
This sequence comes from uncultured Gemmatimonadota bacterium, assembly GCA_902826755.1. Taxonomy (GTDB): domain Bacteria; phylum Gemmatimonadota; class Gemmatimonadetes; order Gemmatimonadales; family GWC2-71-9; genus SHZU01. Next base: position 2,332 of record CADEGB010000107.1, on the reverse strand, counting down.
GCCCGTCGTCGACCAGATCGGCGTGGTAGGACTGCTCCTCGAGACCGCGCTTGACGTATTGACCGACGATTCGGTCGTCCTCCACCACCAGAATCTTCATGTCGCCTCCCGTTCCGGCATGACGACCCGGAAGACGCTCCCCCGGCCTACTTCGCTCTCGACGTCGATCCGCCCGCCATGATCCTGCATGATCCCGTAGGCGATTGACAGACCAAGACCGGTCCCCTGCCCCGGCGGCTTGGTCGTGAAGAACGGTTCGAAGATCTTCGAGAGCTGCCCCTTCGGAATCCCCGACCCGGTGTCCTTCACCTCGATGATCGCTTCATGCCGTCCGGTGGCCCGCTTGCTCCGAAGGGTCAGGACCCCGCCATCCGGCATGGCATCGACGGCGTTGAGCATCAGGGCCATCAGGACCTGGATCAGCTGCTCATCGTTGGCCCGGACCGCCAACGAGGGTCCCAGGTCGGTCTCCACCTGCAGGCGCTTGAACCGCCGATGATGTTTGAGCAGGAAGAGCGTCCGCTCGATGACCCGGTTGACGTCGACATCCACCTTCGGGCGCCCCGGAGCCGGATGGGGACGACTGAACTCGAGGAGCCCGTCGACGATCTTGGTGCTTCGCTGCACCTCTTTGTCGATGATCTCGAGGTACTCCTTGACCGCCGGCTCGGCCTGACTTCCGAGCCGGGCGTCGACCGCGGCCGCGCACGCCGCGATGGTGGCCAGCGGGTTGTTGATCTCGTGCATGACCCCGGCCACCAGTTGGCCGATCGCGGCCATCTTCTCGTGCCGGATGGACTGTTCCTGGACGTGCCGGGCCTCGGTGACGTCCTCGCCGATGGTGATGACGTGGGTAATGGCGTCGCCTTCGAGGCGCATCGGGAGCCGCGACATCAGGTACACCCGCCGCTCACCACTCTGCTCGACCACGGTCTCCACCTGGACACTCTCGCCGGTGGCAAACACCCGGTCGAACTCCGCCTTGAGCTGCTCCGCCGGCTTCTGGGTGAGCACCTGGAACACCGGGCGGCCGACCACTTCATCGCGCCGGAGGCCTTGAGTGCCGGTTTCCCGTTTCCGGTTCCAGAACTGAACCCGGTACGCTCGGTCGATCACGTACAGGCCGACCGGAAGGCTGTCAATGACCAAGCCGGTGAACCGCCGCTGCTCGGAGATTTCCCGGGAACGGCTGGCCACCTCGAGCGCCAGATCCTCGGCCAGCGTCATCGCGTCGAGGAACGGCGCCAGCAGGTTGGCCAGCACCTCCACGACCGACGGCATCCAGGACGGGCCCTCGACCCGTCGCTCCAGTTCGAGCACCCCCAACCGAAGGCCAGCGTGCACCAACGGCGTTCGGAACGTGAGGGCCGAGGGTTCGGGCAACTGGTCGAGCGTCGGGGCCACCGCCACCCGCGGGGGACTGGCCATGCCGGAACACCGGTTGGCGCTGGCGTCCCGACGCCAAACACAGACCGAGGCCAGCGTGAGCCCCTGCTGAATGGCCCCGGCCACCGTGGCGAGGGTATCATCGGGGGGCAGGCCGCTGTTCAGGATCCGGGCAACCTGGCCAAGCAGGTCGAGTGAGGTGCCGCCAAGGGAACTGGTCATGGGATCAACCGGGAACTTAACCGGAGATCAGGTGGCGCGAGGCGGGTCAGAGCCGGAGCCCGAGATAGAGGGTGACCTCGTGCTCTCCGGCCGCCGTGAACACGCCCCGCGTCCCTTCGAGCGGGACTTCGTCGACCGCGACTCGGGCCACGGACTGGTCGCCCCCCCAGCCCACCGCTATCGCGATGGGCGGGCCGAACATCACCGCCAACCGGACCGTGATCCACTCGGCCCGACGCTTGATGTCCACGTCGAGCAGGGTCCGATGGGCCCGGAGCCGACGCACCGAGAGCGACTTCCAGGCATCCGGAAGCGCCGGCCGCAGTTCGAGCCGGCCGCCGACGCCGTCGATCCCGGCACCCAAGAGGAGCCCCACGACCCGCCGCAGGAACTCGTCGGGCTCGATCAGATCGCCGACGCGGAGTCGGGCCCAGGTCCGGGCGTCCTCCAAGACGCCCGCGACATCCTCGCCCTCGAACCCGGCGGCCACGACGCCCGACGGGTCAACACGCAAATGTCCCCCGACCCGACCGATGGCCCAGGCACAGGCCTGGTCGAAGGCGGAATCAGGGGACGAAACGACCGGGTAGTGGCGCCCGCTGGCGCGATCAGCCAAGGGCCTGAATCTGCGCCAGCAACTCGACGTTGCCGCGCTTATTGCCCAGTTCCGCCTCCTCGTGGGTCCAACCAACCGTGCACGTCCGGTCGTCCTGGACACAGCCAC
>CADEGB010000106.1 GCA_902826755.1 uncultured Gemmatimonadota bacterium | reverse complement strand
CACCCCCTCTGACTTCATGCTGCTCGCCGTCTTGCTGGCGATGGCGCCGGCTCCGTCCCTAATCCAGCCGGCGGCACCCCGGTTCGAAGTGACCATCCCAGCGTCGATGCATGCCGGCCCGGTGACCGGTCGCTTGATCGTGATCGTCGCGAAGCGCGCCGAGCCGGAACCGCGGTTGGCCATCTCACCGTCGGGGCCGGCGATTTTCGGGGTGGATCTCGAGGAGCACGCGCCGGGGCGCCCGGTCGTCGTGGCCGGCGGCGCCGACTCCTATCCGATGACCCTGGCCAAGCTGCCGGCTGGTGAATACGTAGTCCAGGCGCTGATCCACCGCTATACCAAGGTGACCCGCGCGGACGGTCACACGATCTGGGTCCCGTTCAATGACGGCCGGGTGGCGCCGTTCAACGGCACCCCCGGGGATTTCCTCAGTGAGCCAACGAAGGTCGTCGTTGGGCCGGGCTCGACGATTCCGCTTCGAATCACCAAGACGATCCCGACGGAGCCGGCCCCGGCGGACACCGAGTGGCTCGAGCATGTTTCCATCCAGAGCGACCGGCTGACCCGATTCTGGGGGCGGCCGGTGTTCGTCCACGCCACGGTGCTGCTCCCGCGGGATTACCGGAAGAACCCCGAGCGGCGGTACCCGACTCTGTACGCCCTCGGCCACGGGGTCCCCTTCCAGTTCCGGACTGACTCGGTCGGTCGCAACATCGGCCAGATCAACCCGGTGACTGGCGTGGAAACCGGGTTCGATTTCCAGAAGGCGTGGCGGGCGGACGACTTCCCTCGTCTGATCGTCGTGACGCTCGAACAGCAGACTCCGTACTTTCCCGATTCCTACTCGATCAACTCGGCCAACAACGGCCCCTACGGCGATGCCGTCGTCGAGGAAATCATTCCGGAACTCGAGCGGCGGTTCCGGATGATCGGGCGGCCGTACGCTCGCCACCTCGAGGGGGCGTCGACGAGCGGCTGGCAGAGCCTGGCGCTTCAGCTCCACTATCCCGACTTCTTCGGTGGCGCCTGGATCCTCCAGCCGGATCCGATCGATTTCCGCCGCTACCAACTGGTGGACATCTACGCCGACAGCAACGCCTTTTCCCAACCGCTCGGTCCGTTCGGACGGTTCGAACGGCCGTTTCGGCGGGGCGTGGGAAGCGGTGTACGGCCCGGTCGGACCTGATGGCTACCCGAAGCCACCCTGGGACAAGCGCACCGGGGTGATCGATCGCGAGGTGGCCCACTCGATGCGCGAGCACGGGTACGACCTCCGCGCCTACGCCGAACGGCATTGGGCCACGCTCGGTCCGAAGGTCGTCGGCAAACTCCATTTCTTTGCCGGGGACATGGACGACTTCTATCTCAACCTGGCGGTGTACCAGTTCGAGGCGTTCCTGAAACAGACCAAGGAGCCGCACTATGAAGCCGAATTCACCTATGGACGGCCGATGAAGGGGCATTCCTGGCATGCGTGGACCTGGGCGGGCCTGGTCCGACGGGTAGCGGACACGATCGAGCGAGCGGCGCCATGACCATCCGGGTTGCTTCGACACTGGGGAGCGTTGTCGTGGTCCTCGGACTGGCGGCCTGCGGCCCGGGCCCGTCGCCCTCCGCTCGATCCGAGATCACCACCCGCGTGGCCGATCTGGTGAAGGTGACCAACCCCGAGGGGATCGACACCCTGGAGTACGTCACCATTGGCGACACCCGCCAGGCCATCACGATTCGGGGTCGAGACCGGGCCAACCCGATCCTCCTCTTCGTCCACGGCGGGCCCGCCAATCCGACCATGCCGATCAGCTGGGCCTTCCAACGGCCATGGGAAGATTACTTCACAGTCGTGCAGTGGGATCAGCGGGGCAGCGGCAAGAGCGCCTTTCCGGCCGCCGATCGCGATCGGATGGCAAGCACAATGACGCTCGACCAGATCGTCGACGACGGGCTTGCCGTCGTCGATCACCTTCGCCGCCGGCTCGGGCAGGACAAGGTGGTGGTGATGGGCTGGTCCTGGGGAACGGCCGTCGGGGCCAGGATGGCCGTCAAGGCGCCGGAGCGGATCCACGCCTTCGTCGGGCTCGGCCAGACCGTCAATGCCGGGGCGGAGCGCGTGGCGTATGAGCGGACCGTGGCCTTGGCCCGCAAGGCCGGCAACGAGGAGGCGGTTCGAGAACTCGAGGCGCTGGAGCCGTACCCCGGCGAGCGGGGCGAGCGGCTGTTGCCGGGAGCCGGTGTGGTCCGGAAGTGGGCCCGCAACTACGACGGCGGGTGGTACGGCCGCAAGGATCTGGCCCTCTACGACGCCATGGCGGAATGGGGTCCCGAGTACAGCGACGCGGACCTGGACGCCCAACGCGACGCGAGTGGCTGGGCTCAGCCATTCCTGCTCAAGGACCTGATCGAGCGCGACTTGATGGTCGATGCGCCGTCGTTCCAGGTCCCGGTCGTGTTCCTGATGGGTCGTCTCGATCTCCACACGCCGCTCGAACCGGTCCAAGCGTATTTCGAGCGACTGACGGCCCCGGCCAAGCGTCTGGTGATCTTCGAGAAGAGTGGCCACTTCTCAATGTTCGAGGAGCCGGGCCGACTCCTGGTGACGCTGGTGGAGGTGGTGCTGCCGCTGATCAAGCCCTGACGGACGCCGGCGTTGCCGGAACGGGATTCGATCGTGACGAGTCCCGGACGAAACGTGGCGATGATGCGAGGGCTCTCGCTCGAGGATGGTCATGCCGAAGTTCTCTTGCCTGACGTGGAACGTCGAGAACCTCTTCCCGCCCGGAATCGACACCGGGAACGGCGTCATGGTGACGTCCGAGGAGTACGAGGCAAAGCTGGCGTACCTTGTCGAACGAATCGGCCCGGTGGCGCCGACGGTCATCGCGTTGCAGGAAGTTGGCCATGAGTCGGCGGTGGCCGACCTGGCCGAACGGCTCGACGGAGGGTATCCGGCGTGGCGGGTCTCGTCGGCGCCGGATGCCCGCGGTATCCGGGTGGCAATCATGGCCCAGGTGCCGATCGTTGGCGTCACGGAAATTCGCGCGTTGGCGCCGGGCGAGTTGGCCGTCGTACCCGACTGGGTGGGTCGCCCCCCCGTCACTACCCTGGGGCGGGGTGCCCTGAGGGTTGACCTCGACGTGCCCGGTCAGCCCATCCGGGTCCTCACTTGCCATCTCAAGTCGAAGCTGGTGACGTACCGCGGGACGGGCGGAGCCGCCCGGTTCGAGCCGAACGACGAGGCCGAGCGTGCCATCGGCGCCGGCCTTGCGCTGGTCCGGCGGACCGCGGAGGCGGCGACGATCCGGATCGCGATCGCCGACGCCCTGGCGAGCGTGCCCGAAGCCACCGCGCCACTGGTGGTCATGGGCGATCTCAACGATGAGCCCCGGGCCGCGACGTCGCAGTTGCTCACCGGTCCGGAGGATTCCGACGCGACCCGAGCCGATCGAGGCGATCGGTGGCGCCTCTACAACCTCACCGACGCCGTCCCGCGTCAGGGCGACGCCTCCGCCGACAAGTGGTTTCTTCCCAAGGGCGAACGATATACTCGAGTGTACCAAGGTCAGCGGGAGCTGATCGATCAAATCCTGGTGACGCGCTCCCTCCTGGGCGAGGCCGGCGAGATCCGCCAGGACCAATGGCGCGTCAAGAAAGTCCGGGCCATGGTCGACAGCATCGCGCGCGAGTACTTGGCGGAGCCGTCGCCGCTGACCCGGGTCGGCCGGGATCGGCCTGACCACGCTCCGGTGTTCGCCAAGTTCGCCTGGTAGTTCTGATCAGAAGCTGAGACGGAGGGTCGGGGCCACGCTCCACGCGTAGCCGGGCCCCGTCGAGAGATGGCGGGTTACGGCAAGGTCGATGGCCGGTCGGACGAACCCAAGTCGAGGCCCGGCCACGAGGAAACCGGCCCGCAGTCCGATTCGATCAGCGGATCGAAGGGCGGCTGCTCCATCGTGTCGGGTGGCGCTGAGGCCCACCCGCCACCGCAAAGGGGCCCCCGGGTGGCCAACCAGGGCGGTCACGCTCGCCCCGACGGTCTCGGCCGTCGTTTCGAGTGCGCCGGTTGGCAAGAGATCGGCCCCGTAGACGGCCGTCTTGCCGGATCGGGCATGGTCGACCGTCACCTCGACACCGAACCGGCCGGCGCCCTGAACGACGAACCCTCCGGTCAGCCCGACCGCCGACACCCAGCCGAACTGACTGACGTCCTGATAGCCGTGTTGAACCGATCGGAGGCCGACCGCTCCGATCCCGACGAACGGAACCACCCTGACTTGGGCTGTGACGGCAGGCGCCAGCCACAAGCCGGCTGCCAACAGGATCGAGGGTTTTGCCACGCCGGCGCCTCCAGTCGGGATCCATCGGGACGGATGCCCTCGATACCCGGGCGCCGTGGATTCCGTCACCGCCGGTCCGTTAGAACACCCGGCCGGCCCGCTCGGCGGCGTCGAAATCGGCGAATCCGATCAGCCGCCCGTTGGCTTCGTCCCAGAGACTGAGACGCAGGGTTCGGATCGCGCCACGCAGGGTCAGCGTCGTGGCGGAATGGAACATGGGGTTTTCGGTGTGGCAGCGGACGAGGTTGTAGTTGGGGATCCGCGGTCCGAGGTGGTGAACGTGGTGGAGCCCAATATTCCCGGTAAACCACTGAAGCACGGGGTGGAGCTTGAGGTACGAGCTGCCATGGATGGCCGCCGTCGCGTAGTCCCACTCCTCGTGTCGATGCCAGTAAGTGTCCTCGAACTGATGCTGGGCGTAAAACAGGGCGATTCCGGCCGCTGCCGCTAAGAAAATGGCGGGGAAGTAGACGGCGAAGAACGGGCCGAATCCGATCCAGAATGAAAAGGCGGCGCCAATCGCGACGATGGCGGCGTTGGTGGACCACACGCTGAAATGCTGGAGGTCGTTCAGGGGGATCCCCTTGAGGGGACGGCGCTGACTCAGCATGAGATAGATCGGACCGAGGCCGAGCATCACCAGGGGGTTCCGGACGAGGCGGTACCGACGTCGGCGCCTGGCATCGAGGGCGGCGTACTCGCGGACCGTCATCGTCTCGATGTCACCGTGCCCCCGGCGGTCGAGATCGCCAGCGGAGGCATGATGCACGGCGTGGTCCTTCCGCCATTGCGCAAAGGGTGTCAGCGTCAGCACCCCGGTGATCCACCCAACGATCTCGTTGGCACGGCGGGACTTGAAGAACGACCCGTGGCCGCAGTCGTGCATGATGATGAAGGTTCGCACCAGGAGGCCCGCGGCCGGGACGGCCAGCAGCAGGACCACCAAGTAGTGATCGAGCTGCCGGTACATCAGCCAGAACAGGGCAGCGAGGGGGACCAAGGTCGTCGCCATCTGGGTGAGAGCCCGGCGCAACTGCGGCTGCTGATAAGGTGCCAGGTCCGCGGCCCAACGAGGCCTGGCGACGGGCGTGCGGGAAGTACCCGGGGCCCGGAGCATATCCGTCAAGCTGACAACCTCGAGAAGGCGGCGCCTGGAGGCGACGTTGGCATGGAACCGACGGGGAGTCTAAACCTAGCCGGTTTGCCCCGATTGCGCTCGACTTGACCGGAGGCGCCGACGGCCGTCTATTGGCGAAGACCCATTCCCAGACCCAGCCACGAACGCCCCCGAACGGGGCCCCCCGGGGAACCTTACTCGTGAAATCTGTCCTGGTAATCGCCGCGATCGGCCTGGTCGCCGGCTGTGCTCCGGCTGGCGCTCCGGCCTCCGCCGACCATTCCGCCACCCTGACCCGGCTGCTCGACGCGGCCAACGAAACCTCGATCCGGGCCAGCGTGCCGACCCAACTCCGCCTCGGCCGCCCGATCGAACGCCTGCCCCTCGGCTCGTTGGCCGAGGCGGAGGAACGGGCGGCGACGGCCAAGGCATTGCTCGATACCCTGGCCACCATTCCCCGATCGGCGCTGGCGGAATCCGAGGTGATCAGCGCCGACGTCCTGGAGTGGCTGCTTCAGGGCGTGGTCGAGGCGCCCAAATACCATTGGCTCTCGTTCGAGTCGATCACTCCCTACCAGAGCCCCCTTACCAACGAGTTGCTGTTCCTCGGTCGGGACATGCCGCTCGACACGCCCGAGGCCCGGGCCCGCCTGCTGGCCCGCCTCGGCGACATCGGCGGACTCGCCGACAGCATTCGGGCCGGGCTCGCGGCCCGCGCCGAACGGGGGATTCGGGTTCCGAAACCGGAAGTGGCCCAGATCGTCCGGACCCTGTCGGGCCTCCGGGTGGCTGGTGCCAAGAGTCCCTACGCCCCCGCCGCCGCCCGACTCACGTCGTTGCCGGATTCCGTCCGGCCCGCGTTCGAAGCGGATCTGACCCGCATCGTCGACCAGACGATCAATCCGGCCCTCGGCCGCCTGATCGAGTTTCTCGGTGGGGAATACGCGGCGTCAGCGCCCGAGACCGTCGGGCTCAGTCAATATCCCGGAGGCGAGGCCTATTATCGCCATCTGGTGGCGCGGAGTACCACCCTGGGCCTCCGTCCGGAGGAAATCCACCAGACCGGTTTGACCCACCTGGCCCGGCTCGAGGCGTCGATGGACAGCTTGCTCGGGGTCATCGGCTTTGCGGGAACCCGGAAGGAGTTTCTGGCCGCGATGGGCAAGGACCCGCGGTTCATTGCCCGGACCCCGGAGGACGTCGGCGCCCGTTATCAGAAGTACTACGAGGCCATCAAACCGCTCGTGTCCCGGCTGTTCGCTCGGGAGCCGAAGGCGCCAGCGGAGTTCCGCCGACTCAATCCGATGCTCGAGGCCGCGTCGACGTACGGATTCTATCAGCCGCCGAGTCAGGCCAGTCCAGTCGGGATCTACTTCTATAACGCCTCCAACCTGGCCAATCGGAGCCTCTTTACCGTGGCCAGCATCGCCTATCACGAGTTGGTGCCGGGCCACCACTTCCAGATCGCCTTGGCCCTGGAAAATCAAGACCTGCCGGCGCTCCGGCGGGACTTCGGCACCACCGCCTACACCGAGGGCTGGGCGGAGTACGCGTCGGGGCTGGCGGAGGAACTGGGGCTGTTCGCGGACCCGTACGACGCCTACGGCCGTCTCGTCAGCGAAGCCTTCCTGACCACCCGGTTGGTTGTCGATCCGGGCATGAACCTGCTCGGGTGGTCGCGCGACAGCGCCATGGCGTTCATGCGCGCGCACACGATGACCGCGGAATCGGAGATCGCATCCGAGACGCTCCGCTATTCGGTCGACCTCCCAGCCCAGGCGCTCGGGTACAAGGTTGGCGCGATGGAGTTCTGGCGCCTCCGGCGGAAAGCGGAAACCGCCCTCGGGTCCCGGTTCGACATCCGGGCCTTTCACTCGCTGATCCTCGAGGCCGGCGCCCTCCCGATGACGGTCGTCGGAGGGATGGTGGATCGCTGGGTCGAGCAGGTCCAGGCCGCCAAATGAACGAAGGGCGAGGCTCCTTCCGGAGCCTCGCCCTTCGTTGGGTGGTCGGCGGTCCGCTCAGGCCGCGATCGACCACTCCCGTTCCAACCAATCGAGCTCGCGGTGGGCCTTGAGGCCGTAGAGCGTGGTCGTGGCTTCGTCCTTGAACCGCTGCGCCTCGGGGACCTGACCGGCCCGCCGCATCGCCACCGCCAGCACCGCCAGACACTCGGCCGCCAGCAGATCCGCCCCGCTCACGGCCGCCAGGTTCCGGCCGACCGACGCCCGTTCGATGGCATCGACGGCCCGATTCTGACGAAGGAGCAGAACCGCCCGAACCCGATGGGCATGCGCCTCGCGTACAGGGTCCTCGGCCCGACGGGCGGCCGCTTCGGCACGGTCGACGAGTGACTCGTCGGTTTCGTTCATCCAGGAGGCCGTTTCGGCCAGGCCGCCCAGCGCCAAGGCCACCATCGACCAGTCCTGGAGCTGATCGCCCAGGGACGCCGCGCGCTCACCGAGCGACTTGGCTTCCTCGAATCGACCGAGGCCTCGATACGTCAGGTTGAGGTTGTGGAGCACTTCGGCCTGGGCTCGGAGGTCGGCCAGCGCCTCCGCATAGGCCAACGCGTTTCGGTACAGACCCTCGGCGGCGGCGAAGTCGCCCTTCTGGAGGGCCAGGCAGGCCAGGTTGTTGGTCACCTGCTGATGGACGGCCTGATCGCCAAGGGCCGTGGCCAGGACGCGGCTCAGTCCGAAATGATGCTCGGCTGCTTCCGGCTGTCCTTGCTCAAACGCGATCCCGCCGAGGACCAGGTTCGCGCGCATCTGGCCGCGGAGGTCGCGGCGGGAGCGGAAGCTCCAGAGCGACGTGGTGGCCAGGGCCATCGCCCGGTTGAAGTCGCCCGTTCGGGCGGCCGCGCGGGCCAGTTCGATCTCGACCTCCGGAGCCTCACGGAGTTCCGAGTCGGTGAAGTCGCCGAGTCGCCGCATCGCTTCGTCTGCACGGCCGGCGTCGTTGAGCCGCTTGAGCTCGAGCGCCAGGGTGCCGAAGTCTTGCTCGACCGGCATGGGCATCGTGGTCATGGGGGCCAGGATTCCCGGGGTCAGTACGCGATCGCGTAGGTGGAGAAGTGGTTCAGCCAGGTGTCGACCATCTGCAATTCCGGTCGATCGGCCGAGGCGGGCCACTCGATGATGTTGTCGAGCGAGTCGACGTACGCCACCCGGTGGCTCGGCGCCGTTTCGCAGTGCGAGTAGGCCAGGGACAGCTTGACCGGGACGGCGAACTGGGTGCCGTGGGGGAGCAGGGTGACCCGCGCCTTGAGGTCGGTCTCGACGATCACCGCCATCGCCGTCGTCGCGCTGAGCGCGCCCGCCGGAACGGTCAGCGTGTGGGGTCCGAAGTGGAACACGCCGCCGGCGGTGCTGACGATCTTGGCTTCGCCGTCGTAGGGCAGCGGGGCGCAGGCCACCAGCGGGCTCGAGGTCGAGCTCATCATTCCGCCCGTCCGATCACCGCGCGTCTTCCAGACGTTGGCCAGGGAGTCGTATACGGCCGCGCTCCGGGCCTGCGCCTGCTTCATCACGGCCAGGTTGGCGGCCATCTGCTTTTCAAGGGCTGGGTCGAGGCCGCTCTGAGGAGACAGGGCGTCCGAACCGCAGGCCGCGGTGAGGCTGGTCAAGGTCAGCGCAGCCGGAGCAGCCACGCGGCGAACCATCGAAGAGAGCGACATGCAAGTTCCCGAGGTAGAGGTTTGAAGTGCCTCGGGTAAAGGCAGGCTCCGGGCCAGCCGGGGCCAATTGGCCCCGGTGCAAGAGGCTGCACGAACGTCAGGATTTGATCACCAGAAGAAAGACGATCCGTCGGATTGTTCGTCAGGGACAGCGGTTCTTGCGGCTGCGAGCCGCTGGCCCCAGACGACAGTGTGGCGCGGTTCCATCGTCAGCGCGGCCCGACAGGATCAGCCCGATCCCGCCACCAGACGGGGCCGACAGGGCCGGCCGGGCGGCCCCCGCCGCGACCGGGGAACCCTACCCGCGGGGAATCCGGCTGGCGTTCCGCTCGGCCCAGGCGTCGAAGCCCTCCAACGCCGGATTGAGCGACCGGCTGAACCCGATGTCGCGAACGCCGCAATAGTAGTCGTTGAAGTCCCGCTTGAACTGGAACATGTTGCCGAGGTCGTCCGCGCCCGGAAAGCCGAAGCCGCGGTAGACCTCCGGCGGGACGCTCTGGAATCGAACCGGCTCGCCGAGGGCTCGGGTCAGGCCGGCAGCCATTTCGGCGCCGGTCGGATGCCCTCCGGCGATGCCGACGGTCTTCCCGATCAGCTCGGCTCCCCGCTTGAAGACACCGTACGCGCACTTGCCGATGTCCTCGGCGGCAATGCCGGGCAGCTTGGCGCCGTCAAGCGGAAAGGTGATGGCCAGCGTGCCGTCGGGCCCCCGCTTCGGACCGAGGCCGAAGTGGATGAAGTTGTCCCAGTAGAATGCCGTGAGCAGGAAGGTGGTCGGCACGCCGAGGGATCGGAAGAAATCGTCGGCCTCGCCCTTGGAGTCGAAGTGGGGAACCTTGTACTTCCCCTGGAGGGTGGGCATCCGGGTGTCGGCGAGGGGCACCCAACGGCGGGTGTCCTCGAGGGTCGACCAGACGACGTGGCGGGTGCCGGCCCGTTGGGCGGCTTCGGCCAGGTTCCGGGCCTGCGCTTGTTCCCGTTCCGCCGAAAAGTGCTCCCAGAAATTGGTGACGCAGAACGCGCCGTGGGCGCCGGCGAACGCCTGATCGAGGGTGGCAGGGTTGTCCGTGTCGGCCAACACCACCTCGATCCCGGCGGCCGCCAGGGCGCGGGCCGGATCGGAATCCACCTTCCGGGTCACCGCTCGCGCCGTGAACTCGCCCCGGGGATCGGCCGCGATGGCGCGCGCCAACCCGCCACCCTGGGCCCCGGTGGCTCCCATGACCACGATGATCTTCTTGACCGCCATGACTGCCGTTTCGTTAGAGACCGCTGGAGTGAAGGCGGGAAAGATGGGTTTTGCAAGGCCTCTTTAGAGGACGCCGACTCGGCATGGCCCGGAGGTGGGTCTTCAACGTGGTGACCGAGAGGCCCAGTTTCCGGGCCGCGTGCCCTCGCTCGGCTACCGGCCGGAGGCCCGTCCTCGGACGACTTCGAGACTCCCGTTGCCGGAGGTCATCGTCAGTCGGCCGCCACCGTCGCCGAGCGTGCCCCGGGCCCGGGACTTGTTGATTCGCCCGCGCTGCTGGATCGGGAAATCCGAGTGAATCCGGCCGTTGCCACTGCTGGCGAAGAGCTCGGCCCCGAAGCCTTCGGGGACCGCCACGGTGATCCGGCCGTTGCCCGTGGTGAACTCCATGTCCGGAGACCCCTCGAGCCGGTCGATGGCCACCTCGATCGACCCGTTGCCCGAGCTGGCATTGACCGGGCCGAGCGAGGTTCCGACCAGGATATCGCCGTTGCCACTCGAAGCCTCGACCGGCCCGGCGGCACCCTCCACCGTGATCCGTCCGTTCCCGCTGGTTGCGATCACCTCGGCTCCGGCCGCGTCGATCGACACGTCGCCATTGCCGCTCCCGGCCTTGATGCGGGCCCCTGCGGGGACCGTGACCGTGAAGTTGACCCGGATCTGGTGCTCCCGCCACCAGGTCCCCCCGCGGTCGACTCCGTGGTAGTCGCCATCCTCGTCGCATTCATCCCGGTCGTCGAAGACCGCGCAGACCGTGACGCCGCCGGACCCACGCCGGACCACGAACCCGACATCGTCGTCGGACCCGCGCCGGATCACCTTGGTGGCCTCGATCGAAACGTCCGCGCCGCGGCCCTCGACGATCTTCACGGTGCCGTTCGGGGTGGCGATTCGGACCCAATCCCCTCGGCCGAGCTGATGGGTAACCGAATACGTCGACTGATCCCGACCCACGATGTCCTGCGCGGAAATCGGGCCCGCCAGCACGGCGGCCACCGCGAGCAGTTGGAGCGAACGCAGCATGAAATCCTCATGTCAGGTAAAGAACGTCCTTATCCGATACCGCCAGGGCGAGTTCCGTTGCAACCCCGACCGCTCCCGGCTCAGTCCCCGCGGAGGACCGACCCCGGCTGAACGCTGGTGGCCCGGCGGGCCGGGATCCAGAACGCCAGGGCCGACGCCAATCCCACCGCCAGGAGGACCGCGCCGATCGCCAGCGGGTCGAACGGGCTCACCCCGTACAGCATGGCCCGGATCAGGTGCCCGCCGACCACCGCCAGGACGAGGCCGATCGAGGTGCCGATGACCACGGGACGGATGCCTTGGCGGACCAGAAGCCGCACGACCCGCCCCGGAGCCGCGCCGAGGGCCAGCCGGATCGCGATCTCCCGGGTCCGACGCCCCACGGAAAAGGCAATCACGCCGAACAACCCGATCGCCGCCAGGACCAGGGCCAAGACGCCGAGGGCCCCCAGACTCCAGGTGGCCATCCGGACCGGCAGGAGCGCGGTCCGGACGTTGGCTTCGATGGTGCCGAGGGCCGGCGTCACCTCGGGATCGACGTCGGCGGCGGCCGCCCGGATCGCGGCCATGACCGGAGCGGGGTCGCCCTGGTACCGGACCCACAGCTTGGCCTCGAGGTA